>JALYWY010000295.1 GCA_030852475.1 Actinomycetota bacterium
GGCAGGGATCGAGTCCCCTCGAGGCAAAACGAAATCGGCGCCGCCCGGCACGAGGGCCGAAGCGGCGCCGGGGAGATCAGCCTCCCTTCTTGACGTTGGCTGCCGGATACGGCTGCGCGCTATCGAAAAGCATCACCTGCATCACCTCCTTCCCCCGGTAGGAGCGGAGCCCCTTCCCCGCTCAGCGTCACTTACCGGCAGAATGATGCGAGCAAAGCTCGAGTAGTGACCGCTACTGCACCGATCAAGACGCTTGGAGGAGACGTTGCCAACCCAGTCCCGCCCGCAGCTGATCGACGAACGGGTACTCAAAGCTCAGTCCAACCCGATCCGCGCCCACATCCTCAACATCCTCAGCGAGGGGCCCAGCAGCCCCGCCCGGATGCAGCGGCGAATGGAGAACGTCAGCCTCAACCTCGTCTGCCATCACGTCAAAGTCCTGCGCGAGGTGGGCCTGATCGAGCTGGTCGACGTCAAGCACCACGGGGGGCGGAAGGAACACATCTACCGGGCCACCAGGCGCCAGTACTTCGACCTCGAGGAATGGCTGCAGATCGACCCGAAGTTCCAGCTGCCGATCATCACCACGATCCTCAGCCAGATCTCCGAAGACACCGCCAGGGCGATGGTCGAAGGGAAGTTCACCGAGCTCCCGGACAGCCACCTGAGCCGATCGCCCGTGGAACTCGACGCCGCCGGCTGGCAGGAAGTCGTCGAGATCCTCGAGGGCGCCCTGGAGGAGGTCCTGGAGGCGCACGCCCGCAGCGTCGAACGCTCTCAGCGGAGCGGCGAGGCGCTGATGCCGGCCCGGGTGATGATCATGCAGTTTCCGATCGGTCGCGAGAGCGCCGATCCCACTCAGTGACATTGGGCTAGCGCGCTGCATGGCCGCAACCGAAACTGCGGCACCGATCTCTGCAGCCGACCACAACTACATGCCCCCTTTTGACGCAGGTAAAGGCTTCGAGCCTAGACTGGTCCGAGCCCTCGATCATCCAGTTCGGGCTCGGCTGTTGAAGCTCCTGGCCGACCGGAAGACGATCAGCCCCGCCGAGGCACTACCGCTTCTGGACGTCGGGGATCTTGCCCTGAGCAACGTGACCTATCACGCGCGAGTGCTCGATCAGTTCGAGCTGGTGGAGGCGACAGAGGAGCCCGGGCCTACCGGGGGAGCCATCTTCCGCGTCACCCCCAAAGGCGAAAACGCCCTCGCCGCGCTCGGTCTCCCCCCGAGAGAAGAGAACGGCTCCTAAAAGGCGGCGCCCACCGCCCTATGAAAGGGTTGGGGCTACCAGTCAAAGCCCCAGTGAGCACCGCCGAGCTGAGTCTATCCTTATATGACACCGATCGGTGCAAACGTTGCAGGGGCGCTTCGTCAGGCTCAGCTCGGCGGTCGCTATTCCGGATCGAGAAGTTTGATCTATGCGCTTCCTGGGGATGGACGTGCGGGACCCGTATTCCTGACCTGGAGGAGAACAATGGACATCGTCACGATCCTGATCATCGTCATCCTCGTCCTGCTGGCGATCTACCTGTTCCAGCGCGTCTTCTAGGGCGCGCTAGTCGAGAAGCTCTCGTAGCTCTTCGAGCTGGCGCTCCTGCTCTGGAGTCGTCGCCGTGATCATTCCCCTGGCATAGGCCTGCTCCAGCAGCTTGTACCGAGCGACCAGCTCGTCGAAGACGGCCAGGAACTCGGCATCCGTAATCGGCACCAACCTCTCGGCCTGTTCGGGCTCGGGCTCGACCCGAAGGCCGAGAGGAGTCTCGTCAGGCTCGCCTGGCGCCTCCGGCCTCTCGCCCATCTCTTCGTCTATGCGCTGAAGCAGCTCCCGCTCCTCAGGCGTCCGGGCCGAGTACATGCCGAGCCACCATGCGCCGGCAAGAGCCCCCACGACCCGCGCCAGCCCGGAGCGGACTTCGCGCTTTTCCTGGTCGGTCATCCGGTAGAGGCGCCTACCGGAATCGAACCGGTGTAAACGGCTTTGCAGGCCGCTGCGTAGCCACTCCGCCAAGGCGCCGAGAGCGGGACCAAGCCTAGCGCCGCCCAGGCGGTCTCGGGGCGGCGGTTACTGCTCGTAGCTCTCGACCGTGCCGCCGTCGCGCATGCTGGCGTCGTCGGGGTCTTTGCCGGCGCGACGGAGGGCGCGGCGCTGGTGGAGGTAGTCGTAGGCCTTGTCGAGCTGGACTTCGAGCTCCTGCAGGCGGGCGTGCTCGTCGTCGCCGAGCCCCTCGCCCTCGTGGCGGTGGAGCAAGTCCTTCTCTTCCTGGACCAGTTTGTCGATGCGGTCTAGTACCTGCTGATCGTCCATGGCCGCCGGCTACCCGATCTCAGCTGGTTTCGATCACGCGGAAGGAGATCCCGGCCTTCTGCACGCGCTCGAGCAGGGCATCGCCCATCGCGACGGCGGTCGTCAGCTGGCCGGAGCGCTGCGGCAGGTCATCGAAGGCGAGGCAGAGGCCGGACTCGGCGAGCATCTTCGAGGTCTCGCCATAGCCGGGGTCGCCGCCGCTGACCTCGGTCACGACTTGCTTCCCCCCTCCCTCGCCGACGAAGGTCACCTTGAACCAGCTGCGCTCCCGCTCGGCCTCGCTCGGTCCCTCGCCCGGCGCTTTCATCTTCAGCAGCAGGTTCCTCGTCGGCGGCAGCTGCGCCAGGGCAAAAGCGGTGCCGACGCCGCCGGCGATGCCGCCCACGGTGGCGAGGTGCTTGGCGATCATGTGGTGGCCGTAGGTGAAGTCCGGGCCGTAGCGATCGAGCGCGGCGGCAGAGCGGCGGACGATCGGCCCGTCGATGGTCGGCAGGGGCACGGCCCAGCCACCGAGACGCTCGTCGCGGCGGATCCGCGCCGGCGCGGCGTGGATCTCGCGGCCGCTGGCGCGCGGCTCCAGCCGGCGGCGCTGCTTCGCCG
>JALYWY010000301.1 GCA_030852475.1 Actinomycetota bacterium
GAGGCGGGCGTCGCCTCGCTGAAAGGCGAGCCGCTGCAGATCAAAGCGACCGGCCAACAGTGGCTGTGGCGCTACGACTACCCGAACGGCGCCTTCTCCTATTACAAGCTGGTCGTCCCGGCCGACACCGCGGGCGAGCTCGAGTTGGTCTCGACCGACGTCGTCCATACCTGGAACGTCAGCGACCTGGCCCGCAAAGCCGACGCCGTCCCCGGCAAGACCAACGACGTCTTCTTCATCACCGACGATACGGGCACCTACGAAGGCAGCTCCGCCACCCTGTCGGGCCAGGCCTACGCCTCAATGAAAACCGCTGTGGAAGTGGTCTCGCCCGAGGAATACGAAGAGTTCGTCGAAACGCAGAAAGAAGAGATCGAGACCGCCGAGGAACGGGTAAACGGCCTGATCGAATCCGGAGATACGCCATGAGCCCCAGCCCCCGTCCCGAGCTCGTCGCCGACGGCTACCAGCCCAACCGCCCGCGCTGGCAGCAGCTGGCGACCTCGGCCGATCACAAGGAGATCGGCCAGATCCTCATCTGCGGCGCCCTGGGCTTCCTCTTCCTCGCCCTGGTCGAGCTGGTGCTGATGCGGATTCAGCTGCTGATCCCGGACAACACCTTCCTCGACCCGGTCACCTTCAACCGCATGCTCTCGCTCTACGGGGCGACGGCGATCTTCCTCTTCGCGCTGCCGCTCGTGCTCGGGCTCTTCTACTACGTGGCGCCGCTGCAGATCGGCGCCCGGGGAACGGCGCTGCCGCGCCTCGGCCAGGTCGGCTTGTGGCTCTGGGTCGCCGGCGCCGCCGTTCTCTACGCGGGCTTCCTCTTCACCCCCTCCGAGGCCGGCGTCAACCCGCTGGCGCCGCTGAGCGAGCGCGCCTTCCTCTCCAACAACGGCGTCGACGCCTGGGCGACCGCCAGCGGCCTGGCGACCCTGGGCCTCCTCCTCCTCGCGATCAACCTGGTGGCGACGCTGCAGACGATGCGGGCGCCGGGGATGGCCTGGCGCCGGGTCCCGGTCTTCGCCTGGGCGGCAGCCGTCTCCTCCTGGCTGATGGTCTTCATCGGCCCGGTGCTGCTGGCGGCGGTGACGATGCTGATGATCGACCGCAACTACGACGGGATCTTCTTCGCCGACGGCTCCGGCGGCGCGCCGCTTCTCTGGCAGCACCTGAGCTGGATCTTCTTCACCGGCGCCTACATGCTGATCCTGATCTTCGCCTTCGGCGCGCTCGCCGAAATCACCTCGGCTTTCTCGCGCAAACCGCTCTTCAACCGGCCGGTGACGATGGCCTCCCTGGCCGCGATCGCCGTGATCGGGACGCTCGCCTGGATGCAGAACATGCTGACGGCGCCGATCGGGATCGGCTGGATGTACTACGCGATGCTGATGGCGCTGGCGCTGATTGTGCCCTTCGGGCTCGTCATCTTCAACCTGATCGCCACGCTCGCCGGGGGCACCCTGCGGATGCGGGCGCCGCTGCTGTTCGCGCTGGGCGCGATCTTCTCGATCTCGATCGGGCTCGCCGCCGAGCTCTGCCACTCCCTGGTAGCCGCCGCCTGGCACCTGAAGAACACGACCGACGCCACCGGCGCCACCCACTTCGCGCTCGTCGGCGGTGCCGTCTTCGGGGGCTTCGCCGCTCTCTACTACTGGTTCCCGAAGATGACCGGGCGGACGATGGGCGAGAGTCTCGGCCGGATCTCCTTCTGGACGACCCTGCTGGGCCTCCTGCTCGGCTTCGTGCCTCTCTTCTTCTCCGGCACCTTCGAGGGCCAGGTGACCGACGCCTACAAGTACTTCGGCGACGACGGGGTCACCGCCTACAACGTGATCTCCTCGATCGGGATCCTGATCCTCTCGATCGGCATCCTGCTGACGGTCGTCAACGCGATCTTCAGCCGCGAGAACGGGCCCGCGGCGGGACACGACCCGTGGGGCGGCGAGACGCTCGAGTGGTTCACGCTGTCGCCGCCCGAGCCGCACAACTTCGACGTTCTCCCCGACGTCCGCAGCGCCCGGCCGCTGCGCGACATCCGCGAGGCGATCGGCCATCGCAGCCGCCGCAGCGAGCAGGCGGCGGCCCGCGAATCGCAGCCGGTAGCCTGAGCCCCATGCAATCCGGCGCCGGCGCGCAAACCGCGCCCAACCCGACGGCGGCCGCCACCCGCTCGGTCCTTCCCACGGTCGTCCGCGACTACCTGACGCTGACCAAGCCGAAGGTGCAGTCGCTGCTGCTGTTCACCACGGTGACGACGATGTACGTGGCCGGCGACCCCTCGCTCGGGCTGATCCTGCTCACCTGCCTCGGCGGCGCGCTCTCCGCCGGCGGCGCCGGCGCGATCAACCACGCCGTCGACCGCGACATCGACCGCACGATGGCCCGCACCGCCACCCGGCCGGTCGCCTCCGGCCGCATCTCCCCTGCGGCCGCGATCGCCTTTGGCCTCACGCTTGCAGCCGCTTCGTTCCTGCTGATGTCGCTGACCGTCAACCCGCTGGCGGCTTCGCTCTCGCTCTCGGGCTTCGTCGGCTACGTCGGCGTCTACACGCTTTGGCTGAAGCGGCGGACGCCGCAGAACATCGTCATCGGTGGCGCTGCCGGCGCCGTGCCCCCGCTGGTCGCCTGGGCCGCCGTCACGGGGGAGCTCAGCGGCATGGCCTTCTACATGTTCGCGATCGTCTTCTTCTGGACGCCGCCGCACTTCTGGGCGCTCTCGCTGCTGATGAAGGAGGAGTACGCGAAGGCCGGGATCCCGATGCTGCCGGTCGTCCGCGGCGAGGCGGAGACGCGGCGCCAGATCCTCCTCTACACCGTCCTGCTCTACGCGGTCACCCAGCTGCCCTTCTGCGCCGGCGGGCTCGGGATCGCCTACGTCGTCCCCTCGATCCTGCTCGGCGCCGCCTTCATCTACTGCGCCGTGCGCCTCCTCCGCACCGCCGACCGCCGCTGGGCGCTCCGCACCTACCTCTACTCCTTGGCATACCTGGCCTTGCTGTTCCTGGCAATGGCCATAGCGGCCAACGT
>JALYWY010000304.1 GCA_030852475.1 Actinomycetota bacterium
GCGATCAGGAAGCCGTAGATGTCGGTGATCCAGAGCTGCTGGGTCGCGCTCGGGTCGAGGTCGGCGACGAGCTTCGGCAGGGCGAGGAAGAGGACCGTGAGGTCCATCGTCACGAGCATGCACGGCACGGCCAGCACTGCGAGGCCGATCCATGCACGCCGGTCTGCGGTGGCGCTGGGCGTGGGGGTCATCGGGTGTCCTTTCGAGTCGGTCATTTGTCCTGCTCTCGTGGAGACGACGAACGAGCCGACGCGAAATCGACACGCGGCGAAAGAACTTTGGACAACCGTTCGTTTCCAAGTGGCGTCCGCGGGGAAGCCTCCTGGGGTGAGCCGCGTGCTTTGGCCGACGACGCGTGTCGCCGTGAACCTGGTCCTGATCGCGGTGGCGGTCCTCGGCGCCCTCTGGCTGCTCGGCGAGCTGCGGGTCGTGGTCGTCCCGGTGCTGGCCTCGCTGCTGCTGGCGACGCTGCTCGTGCCGCCGGCCGACTTCCTGCGCCGGCGCGGGTGGCCCAGCGCGCTCGCGACCGGCGTGGTGATGGTCGCCGCCACGGCGATCCTGGCCGGGGTCGTGGCGCTGATCGCGCCCGCCTTCGTCGACCAGTTCGGCGAGCTCGAAACCTCCGTCGACGAAGCGGTCAACGAGGTGGTGCGGTGGCTGGTCCAGGGGCCGTTCGACCTCGAACGCGACCAGATCGACGAAGGGGTGCAGAACGGGCTCGACTCGCTGCGCTCGAACGCCGGCGGCATCGGCAAGGGGGTGCTCTCCGGGGCTTCGCTGCTGGCCGAGGTGATCGCCGGCCTGCTGCTGATGATCGTCCTCGTCTTCTTCTTCGTCCACGACGGCCGCGGGATGTGGGAGTTCGGCCTCTCGCTGGTGCCGCGGGAGCGGCGCCAGCTGGTCGACGGCGCCGGCCACGAGGTCTGGACGGCGACCGCCGGCTACATGCGCGGCGTCGCGCTGATCGCGGTGGTCGACGCGGTCCTGATCGGGATCGCCCTGGCGCTGATCGGCGTGCCGCTGGTCGTGCCGCTGATGGTGCTGGTCTTCTTCGGCGCCTTCATCCCGCTGGTCGGCGCCGTCTTCTCCGGCGCGATCGCCGCGCTCGTCGCCCTGATCAGCAACGGCGTCGTCGACGCGGCGCTGGTCGTCGCCGCGATCGTCGCGATCCAGCAGATCGAGGGCGACCTCCTCTATCCGAACGTGGTCGGCAGGATGATCCGCCTGCACCCGGTCACCATCCTCCTCGTCCTCGCCGCCGGGACCGTGGTGGCGGGCATCGTCGGCGCCCTGCTCGCGATCCCGGTCGCCGCGGCGATCTGGACCGCGGTCCGCTACGTGCGGGAGCAGTCGGACGAGGCAGGCCGTTCGGGGGAGGCGGCTTCAGCCGCGGGGCATCCCGAACCAGGTGGTTAGCGCGTCGGTGAGCTCGAGATCCATGCTGTCCACCCAGGCGACGTATCCGTCGGGCCGGATCAACGCGGCGGTGGGGGAGGCGACCGGGCCGAGCACCGGGAGCTCCCAGGCGCCGTCGTAGGTCGCGTCGACTGACTGGACCCGTTCCGCCCACGGAGCGATGTCGAAGCCGCCGGACTCGCCGAGGCTGAGCAGCACCGGCCGGGCGCCGTGCAGCAGCTCGAAGACCCGCACCGGGCCGCCGGCGGTGACGAGGTCGAGATCGGGCATGCGGCGCCCGATCAGCGGATGGCCCTCGCCGAGCTCGTAGCGGACGTCGAGCCCGGAGCTGATCCCGACGAGCCGCTTGCGAGGCTCGTCCATGGTCGCGAGCTCCGAGACGAGGTCGACCACGGGCTGCATCCGCTCGTCGCGACGCTGGAGCGTGCCCAGGGCCATCGTGTGCTGGAGGACGCGGGCGACGACCGGGTGACGCTCGGCGTGGTAGGTGTCGAGGAGGCTCTCCGGGGAGGTCCCGTCGACCACCTGCGCGAGCTTCCACCCCAGGTTCACCGCGTCCTGCAGGCCGAGGTTGAGGCCCTGTCCGCCGGCGGGGTAGTGCACGTGCGCCGCGTCGCCGGCGAGGAGGACGCGTCCCGCGCGGTAGGCCGCCGCCTGCCGGGTCATGTCGGTGAACCTGGAGATCCAGGTGGGGTTGTGGGCGCCGAAGTCGGTGCCGAACACGGCGATCAGCGCCTCGCTGAGATCGCCCAGGATGGGCTCGCCGCCGGGGCCGATCTCCTGCTCGGTGACGACGACCCGGAAGGTCTTCCCGTCCTCCATCCTGCTGAGGCCGTGGACGCCGGCGGCATCGTGGCGGACGCCCTGCGGCGGCTCCTCGGTCAGCTCGACCTCGGCGATCAGGTTGCTCTTGGTCGCATCCCACCCCGGGAACTCGATCCCGGCCGCCTTGCGGACGAGGCTGCGCCCGCCGTCGCAGCCGACGAGATAACGCGCCCGCAGCGACCCGCCGTCGGCCAGCCGCACGTCGACTCCCTCGTCGTCCTGCTCGAAGCCAACCACCTCGCTGCCGTAGTAGATGCGCGCCGGCAGCTCGGCGATCCAGGCGGCCATGATCCGCTCGATCTGGTTCTGGAAGATCCCGAGGAAGTACGGATGGCGCGTCGGGAAGTCGCCGATGTCCAGCATCGTGGTGCCGAACGGCATCGCCTCGTGCGTCTGACCCTCGGCGAGGAACCGATCGGCGACCCCGCGCTGATCCAGCACCTCGATCGTGCGCGAGAGAAAGCCGCCCGCCCGCGAGCCGGCGAGCTCGTGGTCGGGACGCCGCTCGACGACCGCGACGTCGACCTTCGCCAGCGCCAGCTCGGCCGCCAGCATCATCCCCGCCGGACCTCCTCCGGCGATCACCACCGCGTGCTCGCTCACACCCAAATCCACCACTCCCTCTCTGTCGCCCTCGCTTGCGGCGGGCGATTATGGGGCATGAATCAGGGCTTCATGAGGCCTTCTGAAGCGGTATAAATTAGGAGTGGGAAGAGCGGAAACCGGTCCTTCTTTTTCCGCGGATCACGCTGATCTGGGCTGTACGATCAGGTCATGACCAAGGCTGAGCTGCACGCGCAGATCGACTCCATGACCGATGAGGAAGCAGCGCAGGTCAAGTTGATCTTCGCGCCGGAGTGGCCGTCCAAGGCAACCTCAATTGAGGAGATCCGCAAGCGGACCGGCACCAGAGCGATGAGCTCCGACGGGTTCGACCGACATTTCGGCTCGCTGCCCACTGACGGCGAGGGATAGCGGCCAGTGAACGCGGGCGAGGGTCCGCGCTTTGAAGTTCGAGTTGACGATCGAGTCTTGGATGAGGATCTGTCGCGCTGCACGAAGGCGGGCAGAGCAGCGATCGAGCCAGTCGTAGATGGGCTGCGCCGAGATGGTGTCTCTCGCGACTGGCTTCGACGGTGCGAAGAGGAAGGCCACGACGGGACCCGCCTCGGAGGCTGCGTGAAGCTCTACATTCCTCGACCCGCCGGCCGGTGGGGGGCGGTGCTTGCCGGCGATGAAGAGGCCTCTAGGCTGCGCTGGTGCTGATCGCGATCGGCGAACGTCACCCGGATCGTCCATGGCGACCCAGCGTTTACGAGATTGCGCATCGCCGTCTTCACGGATAGAGACAGCGCAGCCCGCTGCGGCTTTAGTCTCGTCTTGTGGCAACGACGATCTACTACTGCGCCTGTTCGCTTGACGGTTACATCGCCGAGGCCGACGACAGCCTCGACTGGCTTACCGGCTACCAGGGGAGCTATGAGGGCGAGGGCGCCGAGCCCAATCCGATGAGCGAGGGCGGCGCGTATGAGGACTTCTACGCGGGCGTCCGGGCGCTGGTCATGGGATCGGCCACCTACGAGTGGCTGCTCGACCACCTCGACCTCGCCGGTGGAGGGGAGTGGCCGTACCGGGGCAAGCCGTGCTGGGTGCTGAGCTCGCGGGGCCTGCGCCCGCCCGAGGGCGAGGGGGTGGACGTGCGGGTCGCCGACGCCTCGGTGGGTGAGCTCTACGGCGAGATGGCGAGCGCGGCCGGCGACGGCACGCTCTGGATCGTCGGCGGCGGCGGCGTCGCCTCGCAGTTCGCGGAGGCGGGTCGTCTCGACGAGGTGCACGTGACGGTCGTCCCGGTCGTGCTGGGCGACGGCAAGCCGCTGTTCGGGCGCCGGCTCCCGGCCGGCTCGATGCAGCTGACCGGGACGCGCACCTTCGGGAACGGCATGGTGGAGCTGCGCTACTCGGTGGAGAAGGGTTAGGCCATGGCCACCCTCGCGCTGGTCCTCTACGTCGTCTATCTCCTGCTCGCCTTCGGGCTGCGGACCCTGATCCAGCTTCGCCGTACCGGCTCCACGGGCTTCCACGGGCTGGGTGGCCGGCCCGGCTCGGCCGAGTGGATCGCCGGGGTCGGCTTCGCCGTCGCGCTCCTGCTCGGCGCCGCCGCGCCGGTGCTCGCGCTGCTCGGCTGGGTGGAGCCGATCGGCGCGCTCGACGCCTCCGTCGCCCACGTCCTCGGCGCCGTCCTCGCGCTCCTCGGCATCGCTGCCACCTTCTACGCCCAGGTGGCGATGGGGACGAGCTGGCGGATCGGCGTCGACCCCGAGGAGCGAACCGCGCTCGTCACCACCGGCCCCTTCGCGCTCGTCCGCAACCCGATCTTCGCCGCGATGCTGCCGACCGCGCTCGGGCTGACGCTGCTCGTGCCGAGCTGGGTCGCCCTCGCCGGCCTGGTCGGCCTCGTCCTCGCCCTCGAGCTGCAGGTCCGGGTGGTCGAGGAGCCCTACCTGCTGCGCGCCCACGGTGGCGCCTACGCGGACTACGCCGCCCGGGTCGGCCGCTTCTTCCCCGGCGTCGGCCGGATCGGCAACGCAGGCTGAGCCAGGCGCGGGCGATGCGGCGCCCGTCCTGTTCAATGCCGGAGCATGTTCCTGCGCAGATGGGCGGTCCGGCTCCTCGAGGGGATCAGGAACGGCGACGAGGCCGACCTCGCCCGGGCGATCGAGGACCTGAGCCGGTCGCGGCGCTACCTGGCGCCGCTCGCCTATGCGATCGGCGGCATCGCGATGCTGCTCGGCGGGGTGAGGCTGCTGTTCTCGAACTGGCGGCTGACCCTGATCCAGGTGCTGCCGGCGGTCTGGATCTGGCTGGCGATGTACGACCTGCGCGCGCACCTGCTCCACGACCGCGAGTTCCGGGATTGGGAAGGACTGCTCCTGGTCCTGCTGATCCTGTCGATCGCCGCGATCACGGTCGCCGTCTTCTTCTTCAACGCCGTCTTCGGGTTCGCCATCGCCCAGAAGGGCACCCCTCGCGTCGGCGTCGCGGTCGCCGAAGCACGGCAACGGTTGAGGCCGATCGTCGCCACCGGGGGGGCGCTCGGGCTCGCGCTCGGCTGCGCGGCGCTGCTCGCCCCTCGCGCCGGGGAGCCTTGGTTCGCCATCTCCCTTGGAGTGGTGATCGGCCTGATGATGGTCGCCTGCGTCGCGGTCCCCTCCCGCCTGATCGGAGCCGAGCCGATGGCTTCGCGACGCGACCGCCTCTCCGCCACCGCCGTCGGCGGCCTGCTCGGGATCGCCCTCGCCACGCCTCCCTACGTCCTCGGCCGCATCGGCCTGCTGATGATCGGCTCGCCGGTCCTGCGCGTCCCCGGATTCGCCGTCTTCCTCGTCGCGGCGACCCTGCAGGCGGGGGCGACCAGCGCGGTGCGGGCGGTGAAACTGGGCGCCCGGTTGAGCGGCGGCCGCTCGGAGGCATCGCGGTGAGCGGAGTCGAGCGCGTCACCTACCTGGGGCACGGCACGGTCCTGATCGAGATCGACGGCGCCCGCCTGCTCACCGACCCGGTGCTGCGGAGGCGGATCGGACCGCTGGTGCGCCACGGGCCCGCGCCCGGTCCCGAGATCGTCGAGAACCTCGACGCGGTGCTGATCTCGCACCTGCACCGCGACCACGCCGACATCGGCTCCCTGCGCCGGATCGGCCGCGGAACGCCGCTGCTGGTGCCGCGGGGATCGCGGCGGTTCTTCGAGCGCCGGGGCTTCGCCGCGGTCCGCGAGCTGGCGCCGGGGGAGACCGCGGGGGTCGGCGGGCTCACGGTGGGCGCGGTCGATGCCGCCCACGAGGGCGGGCGGCGCAGGTTCGCGAAGGAGGCGCAGCCGATCGGCTTCCTCGTCGACGGCGGGCGGCGGATCTACTTCGCCGGCGACACCGACTTCTTCCCGGGGATGGAGGGCCTCGGCCCGCAGCTCGACCTGGCGCTGCTGCCGGTCTGGGGCTGGGGGCCGAACATCGGCGAGGGGCACCTGGACCCCGCCGGCGCCGCCCGCGCGGCCGCCGAGATCTCGCCGCGGCTCGCGGTGCCGATCCACTGGGGCACGTTCTACCCGTTCGGCCTTCGCCGCTTCCGTGGCGGTCCACTCCGCCTCCCCGGCGAGGAGTTCGCCGCCCGGGTCCGCGAGCTGGCGCCTCAGGTCGAGACGCGGGTGCTCGCGCCCGGCGAGTCGACCTCGCTCGCGTAGGCGTCCTGGCCCAGCCCGGCCAGCCAGCCGCGGAAGATCCGGTGCACCCGCTCGGCGCCGACGACCTCCTCCGCCGGCCACTCCAGGTCGGCCGGGTGCAGCACGAACGGGAAGCTCTGGGTGCCGCCCATGCCGCCGTGCGAGCCGACCAGCTCCTCGAAGGCGGCGACCTCGCCGAAGTCGGGCCAGTAGGTGCTGTTGAGCATCAGGTCGGCGCAGTGCGGGAAGCCGTCGGTCCGCCGCAGGTGGTCGGCGGCGTTGGGGCCGAAGGGCGCCAGCGGGTCCTCACCCTCGACTCGGTCGGAATCGAGGAAGTGCGTTCCCCCGGCGCCGATCGCCAGCGCCCCCTCGCGCTCGGAGCGGACGAGGATGAAGCCGATGCCGGGGTGCTCGCGCAGCGTCGGGATCAGCCGCGGGTAGAGCGCCTCGATCCGCTCGAGGGCGACGCGGCCGGGCTCGCGCGGAAAGCTGATCAGGCCGAGGCAGCCAGAGGCCATCACCGAGAGCTCGGGAACCTCCCCGTCGTGCGTCTCCTCGACTTCGCGGCGGGCGGCGGGGTCGAGGGCGACGGCGCCGTCGGCGCGGCGCTCCCTGGTCACGGCCCTGACCGTGCGGGCGGCGGCGGTGTCGTCGCGCGCCACCTCGGTCAGCCCCGCGCTGAGGTAGGAGAGGGCGTCGTCGTCCCCCGCTTCGGCTGCGACGACGCTCTCCGGGTCGCAGGCTTCCCGCACCAGCTCCTCGAGCGTCTGGTCGTAGCGGTCGCGAAAGGTTTCCCCCTGCGACTGGCCGTGGTCGGAGAGGACCACCAGCCTGTAGGGCCGCGGTGCCTCCTCGCAGGCGGCGGCGATCCTCGCGATCTGGCGGTCGAGGTCGCGCAGCACTGCAAGCGCGTCGTGGCGCTCGATGCCGGAATGGTGGGCGACCTCGTCGTAGGCGAGGAAGGTCGTGTAGATGACCGGGCGGCCGCAGAGGACGTCGCCGATCACGGTCGCGACCTGCAGGTCCCGCTGGACCACCGTCCCCCAGGCACGGGCGAAGACGTAGCTGCGGCCGCGGTGGATCCTGGGACGGACGTCGTCGCGCACCTGGCTGCGCGCCGCGCGCCGCTCGCGGGCGATCTCGGCGAGCGAGAGGACGAGCGTCCGCGCCGCCGCGTAGGGCTGGGCGAAGTAGGCGGCGTAGTCCTTGCCGATCGGCCGCCGCCGGCGCAGCGCCGTGCTCATCGTCAGCATCGAGTGCGGGGCGTCGCCGGAGAGGATGTTGGCGCGGCTGGCGCCGTCGGCGTGGAGCAGGCCGCGCCCGTCCGAGTGCCGGCGCTCGATCTCTTCCGCGTCGCGCGGGTGGTTGGTGACGATCGCCTGCCCCCGCTCCTTCTCCCACCAGCGGAAGGCCGGCATGTCCTCGTTGGAGCCGTGCAGCAGGCCGGCCTGGCAGGCGCCGGTCTGCGAGGACCAGTCGGTTTCCCAGCACCGCAGCCGGTGCGAGCCGCCGCGCACCCAGGAGGCGAGGTGCGGAGCGCTGCCGTCCTGCAGCGCCCGCATCAGCACGTCGTGGGCGAGCCCGTCGATCTCGAGGAAGAGCACCCCGGGGACGTCGGTTTCGATCATTTGCCCGCGGCGGCGCGCCGCGCGACGGACGATGTTGCGCTGCCAGGCGTCGTCCTCGTCGATCGACAGCAGCGAGTAGACGGCGGCGGTGACCGCCGCGACGACGATCGTGATCACGATCCCGTCCAGCACCGTGGCGACTTCCCCCCGCGGCAGGAGGTCGATCGCGAACATCACCATGACGCCGTTGAGGACGAGCGCCGCGATGCCGAGGGTCATCACCGTCAGCGGCAGGGCGAGACGGACTAGCAGCGGCCAGACGAAGGCGTTGAGGAGGCCGATCATCGCCGCCGCGCCCAAAGCGGTGGCGGCGCCGTCGAGGACGAAGCCGTCGAGCACCTCGGAGAGCAGCAGGAGGATGACGGCGTCCAGGAGGAGGACGAAGAAGCCGCGCCGGATCGCCGCCAGGCTCACGAGTACTCCGTCTCCGCCTTGACCGCGCCACGCGCCGCCTTGCCCAGCCCTGCTGCTCGCTCTCCCTTCATGGTTCTTCTTCCAACCTAGCCTGGCCCTGGCTGGTCAGACAACTATCTTCATCCAGATGTGCGAGCACAAGGACGCGACGGAGTTCACGAGGAAGATCAACGAAGCGGTGCTGGGCGAGTTGCCCTTCGACTACACCAAGGACTTCGAGGACGCCGCCCGCGGCTTCGTCGCGCCGCTCAACAACAACGGGATTGCCACCACCGAGGACGGCGTCCCGGTCTACAACGGCGCCGCGCTCGACTTCGTCGAGGAGGGCGCGCCGGCGCCGCCGACCGTCAACCCGAGCCTCTGGCGCAACGCCCAGCTGATCAAGAAGGGCGGCCTCTTCAAGGTCGTCGACCGGCTCTACCAGGTGCGCGGGCAGGACCTCTCCAACCTGACGATCATCGAGGGCGACACCGGCCTGATCGTGATGGACCCCCTGGTCTCGCCGGAGACCGCGAAGGCCGCCCTCGACCTCTACTTCGAACACCGCCCGCGCAAAGAGGTGGTGGCGATGATTCACTCCCACAGCCACGTCGACCACTACGGCGGCGTCAAGGGCGTGATCTCGGAAGAGGACGTGAAGGCGGGCAAGGTGCGGGTGATCGCGCCGGTCGGCTTCCTCGAGGCGGCGGTCTCCGAGAACGTGATGGCCGGCACGGCGATGAGCCGGCGGGCGATGTACCACACGGGGGTGCTGGTCCAGCCGGGGCCGAAGGGGCACGTCGGCGTCGGCCTCGGGATCAGCGTCTCGGCGGGGAAGCCGACCCTGATCCCGCCGACCGAGGAGATCACCGAAACCGGGCAGAAGCTGGAGATCGACGGCCTCACCTTCGAGTTCCTGCTGGCGCCGGACACCGAGGCGCCGGCGGAGATGCACTGGTTCGTCGAGGAGCTGGGGGCGCTGACCGCGGCGGAGAACTGCTGCCACACGCTGCACAACACCTACACCCTGCGCGGTGCCCCGACCCGCGACCCGCAGGCCTGGTCGCAGTACCTCAACGAGACGATCGACCGCTGGGGCCACAGGGCCGAGGTGCTCTACGCGATGCACCACTGGCCGGTCTGGGGGACCGAGGAGGTGCTGCGGATGCTGCGCAACGGCCGCGACGCCTACCGCTACATCAACGACCAGACCCTGCGCCTCGCCAACCACGGCTACACCCCGGTCGAGATCTCCGAGATGATCGAGTTCCCGCCCGAGCTGGCGCGCGAGTGGAGCCTGCGGGGCTACTACGGCACCGTCAACCACAACGTCAAGGCGACCTACGTCAAGTACCTGGGCTGGTTCGAAGGCAACCCCGCGCACCTGCACCGGCTGCCGCCGGAGGAGGCCTCGAAGCGCTACGTCGAGCTGATGGGCGGGGCCGAGGAGGTGCTGGCGAAGGCGCGCGAGGCGTTCGAGGAAGGCGAGTACCGCTGGGTCGCCGAGGTGGTCAACCACGTCGTCTTCGCCGACCCGCAGAACCGGGAGGCGCGCGAGCTGCAGGCCGACACGCTCGAGCAGATGGGCTACCAGGCGGAGTCGGGCAGCTGGCGCGGCCACTACCTGACCGGCGCCCAGGAGCTGCGCCACGGCGTCCCGGACGTCCAGTTCCCCGGCACCGCGACCGCCGACACGGTGCGGGCGATGAGCCTGCAGCTGCTCTTCAACTACATGGCGATGAGGCTGAACGGGCCCGACGCCGCCGGCAGGCAGATCACGCTCAACCTCGTCTTCACCGACACCGGCGAGAAGGCGGTGCTGGAGATGCGCAACGGCTCGCTCAACCACTCGCTCGACCGCACCGACGACGACGCCGACGCGACGGTGACGCTGGCGCGCAGGGACCTCGACGCGGTGATCGTCGGCGAGGCCGACCTGCTGGAGGCGGCGAGGGAAGGGACGATCGAGGTCGAGCCCGACGTCGCCCCGCTGGCCGAGCTGGTCGGCCTGCTCGACACCTTCAACATCTGGTTCAACATCGTCGAGCCTTAGCCGAGGGAGCGCGAAGCGCATCAAGCCCCCGGTACGGTGGGGGCATGTGCATGCAGTGCATGGCAACCGCGATGACCGCGGGGGCCGCCGCCACCGGCGGGCGGGCCTGGCTGGCGGCGCGTTCTCCGCGCTGGCTGACGCCGCGACGGCTGAAGGCGATCACCGCGGCAGTTCTCACGCTGGGCGTGCTCGCGGCCGGGCTGCAGGTCTAGGGGCGGCACACCCCCTTCGATATAAATGAGAATTAGTCTTATTTGTATCTGAGAATCGAGAGGAGACTGGCGTGGAGGAAACCTGGGATTGCGTGGTCGTCGGCGGCGGCGCCGCCGGACTGAGCGCGGGGCTGGTGCTGGGGCGGGCGCGGCGGCGGACGCTGCTGGTCGACGCCGGCGAGCAGAGCAACCTCGCGGCCGAGGGCGTCGGCGGCCTGCTCGGCAACGACCGCCGACCCCCGGCGGAGCTCTACGCCGCCGGCCGGGAGGAGATCGGCCGGCACCCGAGCGTGGAGATCCGCAGCGGGGAAAAGGTGCTCGATGCCAGGGCCGAAGGGTCCGGGTTCGAGCTCGAGCTCGGCGACGGCTCCCGGATCCAGAGCCGCAAGCTCCTGCTCGCGCCCGGGGTGGAATACCGGCCCCCCGACCTTCCGGGCCTGCGCGAGCGCTGGGGAGGCGCGGTCTTCCACTGCCCCTTCTGCCACGGCTGGGAGGTTCGCGAGGGGAGGCTGGGACTGCTCGGCGGCGGCGAGGGCGGCGTGCAGAAAGCGCTGCTGCTGCGCGCCTGGAGCGATGACGTGACGCTGCTGACCGATGGCGAGGACCTGCCGTCCGCTCAGCTGACCCGCCTGGAGAGCGCGGGGGTGAAGCTGGAGGAGCGGCCGGTCGAGGGGCTGGGAAAGAGCGCCCCGGCCGCGGTCCGCTTCGGCGACGGATCCGAGCTCGATCTCGACGGCCTGCTCGTCACCGTCTCCATGCACCAGCGCTCGCCTCTGGCCTCCCGGCTCGGCCTCGAGTTCGCGCCGCAGCCGCTGCGGGAGGAGACGATCGCCGTCGATCTCGGATTCGAGACCAGCGTGCCCGGCGTGTACGCGGCCGGCGACGTCTGCGTGCCGATGCCCTCGGTGGCCAGCGCGATCGCTTCCGGCTCGACCGCCGCGGCGCGGATCGTGCATGCCCTGATGGAGGAGGCGGCTGAGTGAGAAACCGCAAATAGGTACCTCGCGGTGTTTATGCTTGGGCCCTGATGCGAGGCCGGGGGACGATCGCGCTTGTTGTGCTCTTCGCGCTGGGAGCCTGCGCCTCGACCGCGAGCGCCGCACCCCTTTCGATGACTTTTGCCGAAGGCCGCGCCAACGTCGGGGTCCAGCTCTCCGACGAAGCCCTGTTCGCGGCGCCCGCCACCGCGCCGTTCGAGGCCCAGATCAATCCTGTCGACCCCGCGAACGAAGAGATCACGGCGGGGAGCCTGGAAGTTCCCGCGTTCTCCACCCACATCACCGAACCGATCGACGCCGACGTCACCGTCGATTTCGAGATCGGCGAGATCGAGGGAAACTTCGCCTGGGCGGTTGGCGTCCTCACCCTGAAAGGCAAAGCGGGCGGGACGCTGACGGCCACCAACGAAACGTACGACGGGGAAGAATGCGAAGTCTCCACGACCCCGGAAGTCCTGGAGCTCTCGACCGCGACCGCGGCAAGCGCCGAAGGCGCGCCGCGCTCCGGGGAGCGGTTCATCCGGGGCCTCGCCGGGGCCGGGGCGATCGCCGGGGAGTGGACCCACATGGACGCGGAACCGGTTGAACCAGGGAACCCCGACAACGTCAGCTTCTGCAAAAACGTCGAGCAGCAGATCGGCGGTAAAGGGGGCGTCTGGCTCGAGCAGGAGGACATCGTGCCGCCGTCGCCGCCGCTGTTCTCCGCCATCGACCCGCCCTCGCCCAACTCGAACGGCACGCCGCGGATCACCGGCGTCGCCGAGCCGGAATCGACGGTGAGCCTCTATGCGGGCCCGAGCTGCGCGGGCGCGCCGATCGCCGCTGAAAAGACGTTCCAGCTCGGCTTGTTCACCTTCTTCCCGGCTGTCGCGGAAGGCGTCATCGCCTCGTTCTCGGCGACCGCCACCGACGCCGCCGGCAACACCTCGGCCTGCTCGGCGCCGGTCGCGTACGAGCGCCTGCGCAGCGACCCGCCGCCTCCGCCTCCGGTGTGCGTCGTCCCGAAACTGGCCGGCAAGACGCCGAAAGCCGCGAAGAAGAAGATCAGGGCGGCCAACTGCGTAGTCGGCAAAGTCAGCAAGCCGAAACGACCGAAAGGCCACAAAGGACGGTGGATCCTGGTCGTCAAGTCGTCGAACCCCAGGGCCGGCTCGAAACCCGCCAACGGCAAGGTCCACCTGAGGCTCGGACCGAAGTAGCGGGCACCTAGAAGCAAATTAGATTCATTCTCATTAGGATGTGGCTCGCTTTGCTCGAGCCCTTCGAACTCCCCTTCGTGCAGCGCGGCCTCGCCGAGGTCCTGATCCTGGCCGTGCCCGCCGGCCTGCTCGGCACCTGGATCGTGATGCGCGGTCTCGCCTTCTTCTCGCACGCGGTCGGGACCGCTTCCTTCCCCGGCCTGGTCCTCGCCGACGGGCTCGGGTTCGCGGCGCCGCTCGGGGCCCTCGGGGCGGCGCTGCTGTTCGCCGGCGGCGCCACCGCCCTGCGCGGTCGCCGCTCCGGCCAGGACGCGGTCGTGGCGCTGGTCCTGGTCGGCTGCCTTGCCGCCGGGGTGATCCTCGCCAGCGACGTCTTCGAATCGGGCGCGAACGTCGAGACGCTGCTGTTCGGCAGCCTGCTGCTGGTCGACAGCGGCGACATCGCGCTCGCCGCCGTGGTCGCCGCGGTGACCGTGCTGGCCAGCGTCCTGATCGGCCAGCACTGGCTGCGCAGCGGCTTCGACCCGGCGATGCCAACCGCCGGGGGCCCCGACCCGCGGATCTTCGACGCGGTCCTGATCGCGCTCGTCGCCCTGACCACGGTCGCGGCGCTGACCGTGGTCGGGGCGCTGCTCGTCGCCGCGCTCTTCGTCGTCCCGGCGATCACCGCGCGGTTGCTGACCGAGCGGCTGCGGAGCTGGCAGCTGCTCAGCATCGCCCTGGTCGCGGCCGAGGGAACCGCAGGGCTCTGGCTCTCGGTGGAAACCAACGCGCCCCCGGGGGCGACGATCGCCTGCGTCGCCGGCGGCGTCTTCGCCC
>JALYWY010000311.1 GCA_030852475.1 Actinomycetota bacterium
GACCGTGGCGGCCTGCGCCGGCGGGCCGCTGGCCCTCGCCGTCCTGCAGCCGCGCTCGAAGCGCCGCGACGTCGCCCTCTTCGCCCTGCAGATGTGGGCGTTCACGGTCGCCCACGAGCTCCCCTACGACGACCCGGAGCGCCTCCGCGCTCGCCTCCGCACCCGCTACCCGATCCAGGTCGACCGGATGATCGGCGGCGGCCGGCTTCCCAACGCGCGCCTGCAGCGGGCATTCGCGGGACGGGCACGGGTCGGCGCCGTCAACAAGGCTCTCACCTGGACCCACTGGCTCTGGTTCATCGAGCCCTACCTCTCCCTGACCTGGATCCTCGTCCGCCACAACGAGCGCTTCCCGCGCTCTGCGCGCCAGATGGCGGCGGTCTTCGACCTCGGCTGCGCGCTCTACTTCGCCGTCCCGACCGCGCCGCCGTGGTGGTCCTCCGAGCAGGGGCTGACCGGGGAAGAGGTGCGGCGGATCATGGTCGAGGTCGGGGAACCGACCTGGGGTCGCGCCTGGGAGCGGATGTACGACGCCCTCGGCGGCAACCCCTGGGCGGCGATGCCCTCGCTCCACTTCGCCACCTCGCTCGCCGCCGCGCTCTCGCTCTCCGAAGCGGGGAAGGCCGAGGGCGCGGTGGGGTGGGGTTACGCGGGCACCCTCGGCTTCGCCCTCGTCTACCTGGGGGAGCACTACGTCACCGACCTGATCGCGGGGGCCCTCCTCGTCGCCCTGGTGAGGAAGGGCGAGCCGCTGGCGGAACCCCTCGTTAGCGGGGTAAACGGGATGCTGCAGCATCTTGAGAGGATCGCGAGCGGGTAACTTCCCAGGCGTGTCTCAGGAAGACTCGGCGAACGGCAGCAGCCAGAGCCGTCTCGCCGAAATGCCGATCTTCACCACGCGGCGACTCGTCCAAACCATCGTCGCCGTGCTCATCCTGCTCGGCGGGATCTACTTCCTCTTTCCGAAGCTGATCGGCCTCGGTGACTCCCTCGAACGGCTCGACGAGGCCGACCCGCTTTGGATCGCGGTCGCGATCGTCTTCAACGTCTTCGCCTACGCGACCTACATCGCCCTCTTCAAGGCGGTTGTCGGGGGCGACGCGCTGCGCCTGCGCTGGAGGGAGACCTACGAGATCAACATGGCCGGGGTGGCGGGGACGCTGCTCTTCTCGGCCGGCGGCGCCGGCGGCGTCGCGGTCACCTACTGGGCGCTGCGGAAGGCCGGGATGCGGCGCCGCGACGTGGCCCGTCGCATGGTCGCCTTCGTCACTCTCCACTACGCCTTCTATCCCATCGCCCTGATCGTCTTCGGGATCCTGCTGCGAACGGGGGTGCTGAACGGGAAGAGCTCGGTCGAGCTGACGATCATCCCCGCCGCCGTCGCCGGCTTCCTGCTGATCGTCGGCATCCTGATCACGCTGATTCCCGCCGACGCGGAGGAGCGGCTCGTCCGCTTCGCGCACACCGATCGGCACCGCCAGTGGCTGCGCACCGCGGGGAAAGTGCCGGCGACGCTGGGGGAAGGGTTCCGCTTCGCGCTCAGCCTCTTCACCCATCCCTCCCGCGGGGGCCTGGCGGTGATCGGGGCCGCCGGCTACTGGGCGTTCAGCATCGGCGTGCTCTGGGCCTCCTTTCACGCCTTCGGCGTCCAGGTTCCCCTGGGCGTGGTGGTCCAGGGCTACTTCCTCGGCATGGTGGCCAACCTGTTCCCGCTGGCGCCGGCGGGGGTGGGGGCGGTCGACGCGGGCATGATCGGCGCCTTCGTCCTCTTCGGGATCCCCGAGGAGACGGTCTTCCCGGCGGTCCTGATCTTCCGGCTCGTCTCTTTCTGGATGCCGATCCCACCCGGCGTCTTCGCCTTCTTCCAGCTGCGCCACACCGTCCATCGCTGGGAGGAAGAGGGGCTGCCGATCGATCGCGGGGGCGAGACCAACTCGCCTGTGGAGGATGTCGCGGAGATTGCCTTCGACCGCCCCGAGAGCTACTATAAAAAGTAAAGTAATAGACTTCAGGCGGCGAAGATGGCTGAGAACAAGAAGGTCGAGAACGTGATCATCATCGGTGGGGGACCGGCCGGCTACACGGCTGCGCTCTACACCGCCCGGGCCAACCTGGAGCCCCTCGTCTTCGAGGGCTTCCAGTGGGGCGGCCAGTTGCAGAACACGACCGAGGTCGAGAATTACCCCGGTTATCCGGAGGGGATCATGGGGCCGGAGATGATGGCCCAGTTCCGCGCCCAGGCCGAGCGCTTCGGGACTCGCTTCGTCACCGACGACGTCGACCGGGTTGAGTTCTCCGACGGCGGCGTCCAGAAGGTCTTCCTCGGCGACGAGGAGCACCGCGCCAAGACCGTGATCCTGGCGATGGGGGCGGAGCCGAAACGGCTCGGCGTCCCCGGTGAGATGGAGCTCGGCGGCCGCGGCGTCAGCACCTGCGGCGTCTGCGACGGCGCTTTCTTCAAAGACCAGAAGGTGATCGTGATCGGCGGCGGCGACTCGGCGATGGAGGACTCGATCTTCATCTCCAAGTTCGCCTCGGACCTGACGATCGTCAACCGCCGCGACGAGTTCCGCGCCTCGAAGATCATGTTCGACCGGGCGCGCGAGAAAGAGAACATCAGCCTCAAGACGCCTTACGTGCCGGAGGAGTTCATCGCCGGCGAGAGCGGCAAGCTCGAGAAGGTCCGCGTGCGCCACGCCGAGACCGGCGCCGAGGAGGAGATCGAGACCGATGGCGCCTTCGTCGCGATCGGCCACGTGCCCAAATCGGAGATCGTCCAGGGCCAGATCGAGACCGACGAGGACGGCTACATCGTCACCGAGCCCGGTTCGACCCGGACCAACCTCTCCGGCGTCTTCGCCGTCGGCGACGTCGTCGATCACACCTACCGCCAGGCCGTGACCGCGGCCGGGACGGGCTGCATGGGCGCGCTCGACGCCGAGCGCTACCTGCGCGACGCGCCGCCCCCGGTCGAGGCGCACTGGATGCCCGGCGGCGAGCCCGCGGAGATCGCCACCGGCAGTGGCTGAGTGCACCCACCTCGACGCCGTCAACTACCTCGACCTTCCGGGCGAGGTGGAGGGGTGCGAGGAGTGCCTGGCGGCCGGGATGCAGTGGGTGCACCTGCGGATGTGCCAGACCTGCGGTCACGTCGGCTGTTGCGATAACTCGATCGGCAAGCACGCCACCGCGCACCACAAGGAGACGGGCCACCCGATCATCCGCTCCGCCGAGCCGAACGAAGACTGGAGCTGGTGCTACGTCGACGAGTTGATAATGCGCCTCAACCGGGGCGCCGGCGCGTAGGCCGCGCCCTTCTCCGCCTCCAGCTGTTCGAGCAGGTCGGCCGCCCGGTCCGGTCCGACCAGCTCGGCGAAGCCGAGCGGCCCCAGTGGCCAGTTGAAGCCGAGCTTCATCGCCGTCTCCATGTCCTCGGGCGAGGCGATCTCCTCTTCCAGCGCGAAGGCGGCCTCGTTGGCGATTTGGGCGAGGAGGCGGGTGAGGACCTGCTCGGCGACGGGGTCGATCCTGGTCAGCTGCGCGGGGTCGAGGGTGGGGGCGTCGATCCCGAGCTCGGGATCCGGCTCGCGCGCGCCGTTGCCGTAGTCGTAGTAGCCGCGGCCGCTCTTGCGGCCGAACCTGCCCTCGGCGACGAGCTCTTCCTGGATCGGGCTCGGCCGCCAGCGCTCGGGTTCGCCGCCCTGGCGAAAGAAGGAGCGGGCGATTTCGAGGTTGACGTCGAGGCCGATCAGGTCCAGCAGCTCGAACGGGCCCATCCGGAAGCCGCCGCCGAGGCGGACGATGCGGTCGATCGTCGGAATGTCGGCGACGTCGTCGCCGAGCATCCGCAGCGACTCCAGCGAGAAGGGGCGAGCGAGGCGGTTGGCGACGAAGCCGGGGCTGTCCTTGGCCCGGATCGGGGTGCGTCCCATCCGCTCGGCCACCTCGGTCGTCGCCGCCAGCGCCTGCTCGGAGGAGCGCTCGGCGGCGACCACCTCGACCAGCTTCATCAGCGCCGGCGGGTTGAAGAAGTGCATGCCGACGACCCGCTCCGGGTTCGGCACCCCCGCGGCGATCTCGCTGACACGGAGGGAGGAGGTATTGGTGGCGAGGACCGGATCCGGCCCGAGCGTCCGGGCGAGGCGGACGAAGAGGTCTCGCTTCAGCTCGACGTCCTCCGGGGCTGCCTCGATCAGCAGATCGCAGCCGCCCAGCTCGTCCAGGTCCGTCGCCGTTTCGACGAGGTTGCCGGCCGCTTCGGCTTCCTCCTCGCTCCAGCGCCCGAGGCTCGCTCCCTTGGCGAGGGAGTTTCGCAGCGCCGCCGCGCCGGCCTCGGCGAGCTCCGGCGCGACGTCGTGGATGACCGTCGCGTAGCCACCCAGCGCGGCCACCTGGGCGACGCCCCTGCCCATCGTGCCGGCGCCGATGACGCCGATCCGGGAGACCGTCACCGGCCCTGGAACCGCGGCTGGCGCTTCTCGAGGAAGGCGTTCATCCCCTCGACCCGATCCTCGGTCGCCATCGCCTGGTCGAACAGCTGGCGCTCGGTCCGCAACCCCTCTTCGAGGCTCGTCTGCTCGGCGGCGAGCACCGCTTTTTTGCCGAGTCGAACCGCCAGCGGCGGGCGCTCGGCGACGAGGCGGGCGAGCTCGAGCGCCTCCTCGAGCCAGCGGCCCTTCTTAGCGACCTTGTTGACGAGGCCCCAGCGCTCGGCCGTCTCCGCGTCCCAGCGGCGCCCGGTCAGCACGTACTCCATCGCCCGCTGCTTGCCGATCGCGCGGGCGAGCCTCTGGCTGCCGCCACCGCCGGGGATGATCCCGAGGGTGATCTCGGGCTGGCCGAAGCGGGTCTTCTCGTCGCAGACGATCATGTCGCAGGCCAGCGCCAGCTCGCAGCCGCCGCCGAAGGCGTAGCCGGAGACGGCGGCGATAGTCGGCGTGCCGATCGCGGAGAGCCGGGTCCAGAACTCCATCCCTTTGGGGTCGGGGGCGGCGTCGACCGGGCGCTCCGCCATCGCCCTGATGTCGGCGCCGGCGGCGAAGAACTCGTCGGAGCCGGCGATGACGATGCAACGCGCATCGGGATCGGCGTCGAGACGCTCGAGCGTCGCGGCGATCTCCTCCCGCATCTGCGGGGAGAGGGCGTTGCGCGCCTCGGGCCGGTTCAGGCGCAGCAGGGCGACGCCGTGCTCGTCGACCGAGACCTCGACCAGCTCGGCCAAGCTCAGGGCTCCCGCAGCGGGGTCATCGCGTTCTCGCCGGTCGCGGCGCGGCCGATGATCAGCTTCTGGATCTGCGAAGTCCCCTCGTAGAGGGTGGTGACGCGGGCGTCGCGCAGGTAGCGCTCGACCGGGTAGTCGTCGACGTAGCCGGAGCCGCCGTGGACCTGGATCGCCAGGTTGGCGCACTCGACCGCCGCCTCGGTCGCGTAGAGCTTCGCCACCGAGGTCTCGGTCGCGTTTGGCTTCTTTTCGTCCTTGAGCAGGCCGGCGCGCAGGACCAGCATCCGGCTGGCGTCGCGCTTGAGGATCATCTCGGCGATCATCTCCTGGACCAGCTGGAAGCGGGCCAGGGGGACGCCGAACTGCTTGCGTTCCTTGGCGAACTCGACCGAGCTCTGGACGCAGCCTTCGCAGATCCCGACGCAGCCGGCGGCGACGCTGTAGCGGCCGTTTTCCAGCGCGCTCATCGCGACCTTGAAGCCGTCGCCGACCTCGCCCAGCATCGCGTCGTCGCCGACCTCGACCTCGTCGAGCGAGATTTCCGCCGTGTCGGAGGAGCGCAGGCCGAGCTTGCCGTGGATCTCCTGGGTGGTGAAGCCCTCGCTGTCGGTGGGGACGAGGAAGCAGGCGAGGCCGCGGTGCTTCTGCGCCGGGTCGGTCTGGGCGAAGATCAGCGCCACCTCGGCGTAGTTGCCGAGCGAGATCCACATCTTCTGGCCGCTGATCGACCAGCCGTTCTCGGTCTTGGTCGCGCGGGTGCGGAGGTTGGCGGCGTCGGAGCCGGTGTCGGGCTCGGTCAGGCCGAAGCAGCCGAGCCCCTCGCCGGAGCAGAGCCGCGGCAGCCACTTCTGCTTCTGCTCCTCCGTTCCCCACTTCTCGATCGGTCCGGCGACGAGAGAGGTGACGACGGAGACGACGGTGCGGGCGGAGGAGTCGGCGCGGCCGATCTCCTCGGCGATCAGGCCGTAGCTGACGTAGTCGAGGCTCTGGCCGCCGTGCTCTTCGGCCACCGGCGCGCCGAGGAAGCCGATCTCGCCCAGCTTCCGCGCCAGCTCGCGGTCGAAGCGGCCCTCGCGGTCGTTCTCGCGGATGTTGGGCAGGATCTCGCGCTCGGCGAACTCTCGCGCCGTCTCGCGGATCAGCTTCTGCTCGTCGCTCAGCTGGAAGTCCATCAGAGTTCGCGCAGCTCCCTGCCGAGGGTCTCGGCGAAAGCTTCTTGCGCCTCGCGCGTTCGCGGGCCCGGGGCGGCGGAGAAGGCATTGCCGTCGACGGAAGAGACGGCCTGGATCTCCCGCGTGGTCGAGGCGAGGAAGGCCTCCTGCGCCCCGCGCAAGTCGTCGACGTGCCAGGTCCCCTCTTCGACCTCCAGCGCCTTGATCATCCGGTCGCGGGTGATCGACTCCAGGACCCCGTCGTCGAGCGCCGGCGTCCGCAGGCGTCCCTCCGAGGAGACCCAGAAGACCGAGGAGGTGGGCGGCTCGAGCACGTTTCCGTCGGGGCGGATCAGCACCGCCTCGTCGGCGCCCTGGCTTTTGGCGATCCGCGTCGCCTGCATGTTGGCGGCGTAGGAGAGCGACTTGACCCCGTTGAGGATCACCGTCGGGCAGTAGGTGACGCTGGCGAGATCGACGGTCTCGGGGTGGGGAGGGATCGGCTCGGTGGCGGCGATCCTCCGGCCGCCGCGGGTGACGATCAGCCGCATCTGCCCTTCGACCGGACCCGCCTGCGCGAGCAGGGTCTCGATCTCGCCTTCGAGCGCGCCGCGGTCGAACTCGAGCTGGATCGCGCCGGCGGAGCGGACGAGCCGGTCGAGGTGGTCGACGAGGGCGAACGGCTTGCCGCCGTAGAGGCGGATCACCTCGAAAGCGCCGTCGCCGCGGTAGAGCCCGTCGTCCTTGAGGCCGATCGTCGCCTCCGCCGTCGGGGTGATCGTCCCGTCGACGCTGGCCAGCTCTTCCAACCCTGAGGTCACAGCGGCCGAGGGTATCTGGTCGGCCTAGCCGGCCGTTAGCCGCGTTTGGTGCGGATCGGGCAGCGGGCGGCGTTGGAGCGCAGGCACTTCAGGGGCGCCCATTCGATCCGGTAGTGGCTGTTCCAGACGACACCCTGCGACTCGCGGACGTAGAAGGGGGAGACGACTCCGGCGTAGATGTTGCGCCCGGAGCGCCAGGCGACGTCGCAGCGGAAACGGCTGCGGCTGGCCCGACGGCAGTTGCCGAGCACCCGTTTGGCGCGTTCGAACCGTTTGCCGAAGGCGTTCGCCAAGGTGGAGACCGTGAACGCCTCGGCCACCGGCCGGGTCATCAGCGGGAACGGGGTGTTGGGGGCGACGACCGGCCGCGGAGCGCCGGTTTCGATCGCGGCGATCCATTCCGCGACCCAGGGGGCGACGTAGTCGGCACGGGTGAAGACGTTCGGCAGTTTGGTGCTGCAGAAGGGACCACCGGTGCTGACGATCCCCAGCTCGACCGGCACGCCGTCGGCGCGCTGCCCGATCAGCGGCCCGCCGCTGTCGCCGAAGCAGCCGCCGCTCTTGCGGGTGGGGACGTCCAGCGTGCAGACCTGGTCCACGACCGAGTAGGGCGGGTAGTAGCTGCGCGACTTCTGCTTGCAGAAGGAGGGGGCCTGGACCACCATCGCGGTGGCGCGGAGGCTGCCGGGGCCGCTGGCGGCGTTGGCCCGGGTCAGCCCCCAACCGGCCACCTGCACGGCTGCCCCACCTGCGTAGAGGGCGGCCTCGGCCGGTCCCGCAAGCGCGATCGGCGGCGCGGCGGTGGGGCGGTCGAGGACGAGGATGCCGGCGTCGCCGCGGAGGCTGCCGGGATCGAAGCCGGGGAAGACGTGCGTCTCGACCACCCGGAAGACGTTCTGGGGAAGGGACTGGCTGGGGGTGGTCGTGCCGGTGGCGACCGCGTACTGGCCGGCCGGCGTGAAGCGGCCGCGGTCGAGGTCCTCGACGCAGTGGGCGGCGGTGAGGATCACCCGCGGGGAGACCACGGTGCCCGTGCAGGCGAAGCCGCGTTTGCCTTCGCGGGCCTCGATGTAGGCGAGCGAGGGGAATTCCTCGATCGTGGCCGCGCGGCCACCGACGATCGAGGCCGTGGCCCCCTCCTCGGCGGAGCTGGAGGGGGCGGGGAAAGCCGAGGCGGATGCGGGGAGCGAGAGCAGGAGGGCGAGGACCGAGCAGCAGAGGACCACTCGCACCGCGCGCCCGCTGAAGTACCCCCGCGTCCTCATTCCGGCTGAAGACTAATGGCTTCGAGCGGTCAGACCGCTTCGAAGACCGTCGCCAGCCCCTGGCCGACGCCGACGCAGAGGGTGGCGACGCCGTACCTGCCGCCGCGGCGGCGCAGCTCGCGGACCAGGGTTCCGGAGAGGCGGGCGCCCGAGCAGCCGAGCGGGTGGCCGAGGGCGATCGCGCCGCCGTTGACGTTGAGCCGCTCCTGCTCGATCCCGAGCTCGCGGGCGCTGGCGAGCACCTGCGAGGCGAATGCCTCGTTGAGCTCGACCAGGTCGATCTGGTCGATCGAGAGGCCGGCGTTCTCCAGCGCGCGGGGCACGGCCTCGACCGGACCGACTCCCATATAGGCAGGGTCGACGCCGGCGACGCCGGTGGCGACGACCCGTGCCAGCGGCTCGGCGCCGATCTCCTCGGCGCCCTTCTCGGAGGCGACCAGCAGGCAGGCGGCGCCGTCGTTGAGGGTCGAGGCGTTGCCGGCGGTGACGGTGCCGCCCTCGCGAAAGACCGGCCGCAGCTTCGCCAGCTTCTCGAGCGAGGCGTCCGGCCGCGGACCCTCGTCGGCCTCGACCAGCACGGTTTCGCGCCCCTGGGGCGCCTCGATCGCGACGATCTCCTCGGCGAGCCTGCCCGCCTCGGTCGCCGCGACGGCGCGCTGGTGGCTGCGCAGGGCGAAGGCGTCCTGGTCCTCCCGGCTGACGCGGAAGCGCTCGGCGACGTTCTCGCCGGTCTCGCCCATCGACTCGGTCGAGACCCCGAGCCCGGCCATCCGCGGGTTGATCATCCGCCAGCCGAGGGTGGTGTCGTGCATCGTCTGCGGGCCGCGGGGGAGGCCTCGCTCGGGCTTCTCGACCACCCACGGCGCCCTGCTCATCGACTCGACCCCGCCGGCGAGGTAGAAGTCGCCCTCGCCCGCCTTGATCGCCCGCGCGGCGCTGTTGACCGCCTCCAGGCCGGAGGCGCAGAGCCGGTTGACGGTGGCGCCGGGGACGCTCTGGGGTAGGCCGGCCAGGAGCGCCGCCATCCGCGCCACGTCGCGGTTGTCCTCGCCGGACTGGTTGGCGGCGCCGAAGTAGACGTCGGTGATCCGCTCGGGGTCGACGCCGCTGCGCTCGACCACGGCGCGGATCACGTGCGCGGCCATGTCGTCCGGCCGCACGCCGGAGAGCGCGCCGCGGTAGGCGCCCATCGGGGTGCGCAGAGGTTCGACTAGATAGGCGTCGGGCATGTCTCCGAACCGTATCCTTCTGGAGTGCTCATCATTCTGGGGACCCTGGGAATCCTGGCCTTCATGGTCGGCGTGCTGGTGATCGTCGGCCACTACTACCCGGGCAGCTCCGCCAGCCTCGTCGACTGGACTCCGACCCGCTCCCCCGAGGTCGAGGCGCAGAACGAGATCGACGACATCCGCCAGATGATGGAGGCGCAGAACGAGATCCGGCGCCGGCGCGGGGTGCCGGAGATGACCGAGGAGGAGCTCCACGCCAGCGTCGCCGAGGACGAACGCGTGCGCCTGCGCGGCAAAGGGCCGTTCGAGGCCGGCTAGGTGGCGCGGGCGCTGATCGTCGGCTGCGGCTGCCGCGGCCGGGAGCTGGGGGAGAGGCTGGTAGCCGAGGGCTGGGCGGTGCGCGGGACCAGTCGCCGCGAGGAGGGTCTGGAAGCGATCGAGACGGCGGGGATCGAGCCGGCGCTCGCCGATCCCGACCGGCCGGGGACGATCCTCGAGCTGGTCGGCGACGTCACCGTCCTAGTGCTCCTGTTCGGCGGCTTCGGCGGGAGCGACGAGGAGCTGGCCGCGATCCACGGCCCCCGCCTGGAGCGCTTGCTGGAACACCTGGTCGAAACCCCGGTTCGAGGAGTCGTCTACGAGGGAACCGAGGAGGGGGAGGAGATCGTTCGTGCCGCTGGCCGCATCTGGCGGATCCCGGTCCGCGCTTCATCGAAACTGTCTCAATCCCCCGCTGCGGGGGACGCAGACAGACTCGCGGAGGAGGTTCGGCGTGTGCTCTCGGGCCGGCGAACCTAAATAGCTAAACTCCGATAAGGATTCAGGTAAATAGGCAGAAGCGCGAGAGGAGCGGGAAAAATGGCTCTGCAGCTTGGTGACGTAGCACCCGATTTCGAGGCCGACACCACCCAAGGCCGGATCAAGTTCCATGAGTGGCTGGGCGATTCATGGGGGGTCCTGTTTTCCCCCCCGAAGGACTTCACGCCGGTCTGCACGACCGAGCTCGGCTACATGGCGCGGATCCAGCCGGACTTCGAGAGCCGCAACGTGAAGATCATCGGCCTCTCGGTCGACCCGCTCGACAAACACGAGGACTGGGCGAGCGACATCGAGGAGACGCAGGGCGCGGCGCCGCAGTACCCGATCATCAGCGACTCCGACTTCGAGGTCTCGAAGGCCTACGGGATGCTGCCCGCCGACGTCTCCGGCGACGCCGGCGACCGTACCCCGGCCGACAACCAGACCGTACGCAACGTCTTCGTCATCGGCCCCGACAAGAAAATCAAACTCATCCTCGTCTACCCGATGACGACTGGCCGCAACTTCGACGAGGTGCTGCGGGTGATCGACTCGCTGCAGCTGACCGCGAACCACAAAGTCGCGACCCCGGCGCAGTGGCAGCAGGGCGACGACGTGATCATCTCCGGCTCGGTCAAAGAGGACGAGGCGAAAGAGCTGTTCCCCGAGGGCTGGGAGTCGCCGAAGCCCTACATCCGCATCGTCCCCCAGCCGGGCAAGGAGAAGGTCTCCTAGTCGAGGCGGTCCAGCAGGTCCGCCAGGATCCGCGCGGTGGCTCCCCAGATCAGCTGCCCTTCCACCTCGTAGGTGGGGGTGTGGATGGGGACGCCGCGCCGGATCAGGCGGCGCATCTCGTAGCCCTCGCGCAACAGCTCGAGCGAGAAGGTGAGGACCGTCTCCACCTCGCTCGGGTTCGGCTGCAGGTCGAGCTCCCGCGGGTGGGGGATGTGGCCGACGAAGGGGTGGACGACGTAGTTGGTGACGAAGGTCCTGGTCGGCGGCAGCGCCTCGCCGATCTTCACCTGGGCGGGGTCGAGGCCGATCTCCTCCTCCGCCTCCCGCAGCGCAGTCGTCTGCAGGTCGGCGTCGGCGTCGTCGCGGCGGCCGCCGGGGAAGGAGATCTCGCCGGCGTGGCGGCGCAGGTCGGCGCGGCGCTCAGTGAAGATCAGGCCGGGGTCCTCCGGCCACCCGTACAGAGGCAGCAGCACGGCTGCGTCTACGGCGGAACGGATCAAATGATGACCTGCACCGTGCCGCCGTCCACCGACCAGGCGGCGCCGGTGACGTAGGAGGCGCGCTCGGAGCAGAGGAAGACGATCGTCGCGGCGATCTCCTCGGGTCGGGCGAGACGGCCGATCGGGCGCTTCGAGCCCGCCGTCTTCAGCGCCTCCTCCCGGCTCTCGTCGCCGGTGAGCTGCATCGACTGGTCGAGCAGGCCGCCCGGTTCCATCCACATCTCCGCTTCGACCGGGCCGGGGGCGACGGCGTTGACGAGGACGCCGGTCTTCGCGTAGCGGTCGGCGAAGAGGCGCGAGAGCGAGAGCTCGGCGGCCTTGGCGACCGAGTACTCGGCCATCGCCGAGGACGGTCGCTTGCCGGCGGTGGAGCAGACGTTCACCACCCGGCCCCAGCCGCGCTCGACCATCGGCGGGATCGCCGCCCGCATCGCCCGCAGCGGCGCCATCACGTTGAGCTCGTACTGGGCGCGCCAGTCCTCGTCCGGGACGTCGTCGAGGTCGCGCCACTGCGCCGCGCCGGCGTTGTTGACGAGGACGTCGAGGGCCCCGAAGCGCTCCTCGCAGGCGGCGAGCATCCGCTCGCCGGCGTCGTCGGCGGTGACGTCGAGCGAGAGGGCGGCCGCGGCGCCGCCGGCGGGCTCCGCCGCCCGCGCCGCCTCCTCGGTGACGGCGGCGAGCCGCTCCTCGCCGCGCGCGACCAGCAGCACCTTCGCCCCCTCGGCGCAGAGCTGCAGCGCGGTCTCGCGGCCGATGCCGCTGCTCGCCCCGGTGACGACGCAGGCGCGCCCGGCCAGCCCGAGGTCCATCAGGCCGCCTCCAGGCGCTCGGTCACGTTCACGTGCGCCTCGCCGGCGAGGATCTTGTGGACGGGGCACCTGGTCGCGATCACCAGCAGGCGGCGTCGCTGCTCCTCGTCGAGATCCGCCGGCAGCTTCAGCCCGACCTCGAACCTCGTCGGCACCGGTCCCTCGTAGCCGACCTCGACGTCCACCTCGACCTTGCCGACGTCCCAGCCTTTGCGCTGCGCGTACATCTCGACCGTGATCGCGATGCAGCCGGCGAGGCTGGCGCCGAGCAGTCGAGTGGGGCTGGGACCGGTGTCGGCCCCGCCCGCCTCCGCCGGCTCGTCGACCCGCAGCGCGTGTCCGCCCTCGATCTCGACGTCGTGGGCGTAGCCCTCCGCGCGGCGGGCGACGATTCGCACGCTCAGCGCACCGGGTTGAAGGCGAAGCCGGTCATCACCTTGGGATAGAAGAAGGTCGACTTCGGCGGCATCACCGCGTCGGTGTTGGCGATGTCCTTGACCTGCTCGACCGGGACCGGGCGCTGGATGAAAGCGACGTCGTAGTCGCCCCGGTCGACCATCGCCAGCGCGTCGGGAACGCTCTTCGCGTATTCGAGCCCCTGGCGCTCGTCGATGTCGTGGTCGCTCATCCCCGCCAGGCCCTTCAACACGAGCGTCTCGAGGATCGCCGAGTCGAGGCGGCGGTAGGCCTCCGGCTTGCCCTCGAGCCGGCGGTCGACCTCGCCCACGTCCTTGAGGCGGAGGCGGAAGGCGCGCTTGTGGAAAGAGTCGTAGAGGCCGAAGACGCCGACGCCCTCCTCGCCGCCGGGGTCGATCTCCTCGCGGGGGATCTCGCTCACCTCGAAGAGCTCGCGCAGGCCGTTGCCGAGGCGCCCCTGGCGCTCGGGATCGTCTGCGAAGCCGGAGAGCAGGCGGTGAGTGGGGAAGACGGTGAGGCCGGGGTCGTCGAGCCCGGTCAGCGACATCAGCGTGTAGTTGTGCGCTCCCTCGCCGCCGATCTCGTCGCGGAAGGCGCGGGCGGTCTCGTAGCGGTGGTGGCCGTCGGCGATCAGCAGCTGCGCGCTCGCCAGGCACTCGGTGACCGCCGCGTGCACCGCCGGGTCCTCGACCTTCCAGAGCCGGTTGAGGGTGCCGCTTTCGTCCCGCGCCTCGCCCCAGGGCCGGTCGGGCAGCGAGGGCGCGACCAGTGGCCAGGCGTCCTCGGTGCTGAGCGAGAAGATCGGCGAGAGGTTGTAGCCGCTGGCCCGGGTCAGCTCGAGACGGTCGAGCAACGGGCCGGGGTGGGTGCGCTCGTGGGGGCGGACGGTGCCGGTCTCGTAGTCCTCGACCCGGACGCGGGCGAGGATCCCGTTGCGGCTGTAGCTGTCGCCGTCGGGGGCGGTGTAGTCCTGGGTCAGGGCCCAGAGCGAGGGCTCGGAGTCCTGGACCAGCGCTCCCTCGGACCGCCACGCCTCGATCCGCGCCGCCGCCTCGGCGTAGGGATCGCCGCTGGGGTCGCTGTCGGGATCGGCGGGGTCGAACGGTTTCGGCAGGTCGATCGCGACCGCGTTGTAGGGGGAGCGCTCCAGCAGCGCCCGCCGTCCGGCCGCATCGATCACGTCGTAGGGGGGCGCCGCCACGGCATCGAGCGATCCGACCTTCCCGAGGTCGTAGTGCAGCGCCTTGAAAGGAAGCACCTCCGCCATCGCCCCCAGAACCTACACTTGCCTCAGTCGGGGTGTGGCGCAGCCTGGTAGCGCGCCGCCTTTGGGTGGCGGAGGTCCCCGGTTCGAATCCGGGCACCCCGATTTATGGATGTTCCTTCACCAGAGCCGGAAACGCAGGTGATCGTTCCCGAAGGGGTGCGCGACGCACCGAGCGTCGATGCGGACGGGCAGCCAAGCGGGCGGATCGAGGGCGTGGTCTCCGCCGCTGCGGTCGTCCACGGCGACCATCGGGGATCGCTGATGGAGACCGTGAATTTCGACAACCCTTTCTGGGAGGAGCCGGTCGTCTACGCGTACACGATCACCGTGGCGCCCGGCCGGATCAAGGGCTGGGGGATGCACCGGCACCAGACCGATCGCTATGCGTCGCTGTCGGGACGGGTGCGGGTCGTCCTCTACGACGGCCGGGCCGACTCGCCGACCTTCCAGCGCTTCGCCGAGTTCTACTTCGTCGACGAGGCGCCGGGATTCCTCCGCATTCCCCCTGGCGTCTGGCATGCCGATCAGAACATCGGCGACGTGCCCTGCCAGCTGATGAACTTCCCCACCCGGCCGTTCGATCGCGACGACCCGGACAAGTATCGGATCGATCCGGCCTCCGGGGAGATTCCGTTCGACTTCACCCTGCGAGACAGCTGAGGGACCCGGCGCTGTGTCCGGTTGAGGATGATCCTGGCCTTCAGCGGGTAGGGGAACCTGCAGACGTCACCGGGAAGGAGGCTGCAGATGGAGAGCTGGAACCTGAAGACGGTGGAGGTGGAGCCGCGTCAGCCGCGGATCCTCGCTTCGGCCGACGACGCGCGGACGATCCTGCTGAACCTGCCCGAGGGGGAGGAGCTGCAGGAGCACGAGGTGCACGAGCGGGCGCGGGTGATCGTGGTCGACGGGGACGTCGACGTCACCCTCCAGGACGGGGCGGACTTCGCCACCGCGAGTGCCGGGCACCTGTTCGAGTTCGACCCGGGGGAGCGGCGGACGATCGTTGCCCGCTCCGACGCGCGGCTGCTGATGGTCCTCTCGCCGTGGCCAGGCGACGGTCATCCCGGCGCGATGACGCTGGAGGAGAAGGCGCAGGCGCGGGAGAAAGCCGCAGAGCACGGGCAGTAGAGCGCGGCTCGGGGCTGGGGGATGACGTTCATGTCCCTCCTAAAGGGCCGGCGGCTTCAAGTTCTTCCCCCTTCGAGCCGAAACTGGATGAAGAAAGCCATATGGAGCAGCTATTCGGAAGCCAAGTCGACGATCCGGCCGAGACGCGAGAGCGCCGGCGGGTCGAGCGCGCCGTCTTCGAAACCGACCGGCAGCTGATCGAAGGCGATCTGACGCTGCCGCCGGCCGGCTACCAGAGCCGCTTCTCGGACTCGCTCAACCGCGGCGAGTTCGAATTCGTGCCGCTGACCAACGTGCAGATGACCACGCTCGCCGACGGCAAGGTGACGCAGATGCCCTTCCTCGTCCTCGCCAAGCGGCAGATCCGGATCGCCTACCCGGCCGAGCAGTAGCCGGTCGTCAGTCCCGCTTCACCTTGCCGCGGCCCGCGTAGGAGCCGAGGTCGAAGAGGAAGCCGAGGATGACGATGAACCACTCGAAGCCGGAGACCTGGTTGGTGCTGGCCGCCCACATCACCGCGTAGGCGAGCGTCGTCCACGGCAGCAGGAAGAAGCCGAGCAGCGGCACGAACCAGCTGTCGAAGGCGCGGCTGAGCAGGTCGGAGAAGAGGAAGATCGCGAACAGCGCCAGCCGCGGCGAGATCAGCGCGAGGAGTGCGATCAGGCAGGGCATATGAAGACGCTACCCCTTGGCCCGGCTTGCACGCTTGCGTAACGTGTCAAGTAGGAGGAAGCGACTATGAACCGACTTGGAAAGCTGATGACGATGATGCACCCGGAGAAGACCAGGATGGTTGCCCCCGAGGAGGCGCTGCCGGGCCGCAGCGAGAGGGCCTACGAGGTGCCGGAGACGCACGCGGTCCTGGGGACTCCGCTCGAGCCCCCGTTCCCGGAAGGGATCGAGGTGGCCTACTTCGCGCTCGGCTGCTTCTGGGGCGCGGAGCGGCTGTTCTGGAACCTCGACGGCGTCTACACGACGGCGGTCGGCTACATGAACGGGACCAGTCCGAACCCGACCTACGAGGAGGTCTGCTCGGCGAAGACCGGTCACGCCGAGGCGGTGATGATCGCCTTCGACCCGCAGAGGATCTCCTACGCGGACCTGCTCAAGGTCTTCTTCGAGGAGCACGACCCGACCCAGGGCATGCGCCAGGGCAACGACGTCGGCACCCAGTACCGCTCGGGCATCTACTTCGTCGACGACGCTCAGAAGGCGACGGCGGAGATGGCGCGCGACGCCTACGACCAGGCGCTGCGCTCCGCCGGCAAGGAGCCGGTGACGACCGAGGTCGAGCCCGCCGGCCCCTTCTACTACGCCGAGGACTACCACCAGCAGTACCTGCACAAGGTCCCGAACGGCTACTGCGGGCTCAAAGGCACCGGGGTTGCCTGCAGCATCCCCACCGCCGCGTCCTAGGCGCGGCGGTGCCCGGGGGGCGCGCCGAATAGCATCCCGGCCTTCGTGGCACCCTCCTTCGGCTCCTACATAGCCGGCTGCCTCGCCCTCATCGGGATCATCTCCGCGCTTGGGCTCGGCGCCTACTGGTTGCGACGCTGGATCGTGCCGGAATTCACCGGCGCCCTGGCGCGGCTCGCCGACGCCACGATCGCGGTCGCCTTGCTGGTGGTCTGCCTGCAGATCCTCGGCTCGCTCAGCCTCCTCTACTTCGAGTGGATCGTCGTCCTCTGCATCGCCGTCGGCCTCGGCGCCGCCTGGCTCGGTCGGGCCAAAGCCGGCGGGCACGGGCGCGAGGTGGCGGCGCCGCGGGTGGAGACGATCTCCCTGCTGATCGCGCTCGCGGTCGCCTCCTGGACCGTCGCCGAGTGGACCTTCCCGACCCAGTCGAGCCTCGACTTCGGCATGTTCGGCGGCGACACGACCTGGTACCACATGCCGTTCTCGGCCTTCATGGCCCAGGAACACTCGACGGTGCCGCTGCACTTCACCGATCCCCTGCGGCTGGCGGCCTGGTACTACCCCGCCTCCACCGAGCTGCTCAACGCCGCCACGATCCTGCTCTTCAAGAGCGACTGGCTGGCGCCGCTGCAGAACCTGGTCTGGCTGCCGATCGCGCTGCTCGCCGCCTGGTGCATCGGTCGTCCCTACAAGGTCGGGCCGGCGACGCTGGTCGCCGCCGCGATCATCCTCGCCTCCGGGGTGATGATCGAAACCCAGCCCGGCGAGGCGCGCAACGACATCATGGGGCTCGCCTTCCTGCTCGCCTTCGCGGCCTTCCTGATCAACGGGCACCAGCGGCGGGCTCCGGCCGCCGGCGCGGTGGCGGACGCGCCGGAGCGGAACGCGCCGCTGCTCGACAAGGGGCCGCTGGTGATGGCGGGCATCGCCGCCGGCCTCGCCGCCTCGGTCAAGTTCACCTTCCTCGTCCCGGTCGCCGCGATCACGATCGGCGTCGTCGTCTTCAGCGGCAAGGGACGGCGCTGGACCACCGCCTGGGTGATGGGGGTGCCGATGCTCCTGGTCGGCGGCTACTGGTACCTGCGGGCGGCGATCAAGACCGGCGGCAACCCGATCCCGATCACCAAGTTCGGGCCGCTGAACCTGCCGAAGCCGGACCAGATGCCGCTCGACCCGCGGCCGCGCTTCGCCGTCGCCGACTACCTGACCGAGCCGACGATCTACCGCCGCTGGTTCTTCCCCGAGCTCGACAACGCCTTCGGGCCGCTCTGGCCGCTGATCCTGATCGTCGCGGTCTCCGCCGCCGTCTACATCGCCTGGCGCTCGCGCAACACGATCCTGCGGGTGATCGCGCTGGCCTCGCTCGCCACCGCCGTCGTCTACGTCTTCACGCCGCTGACCGCGGCGGGGCAGGAAGGCACGCCGACCGGGTTCTTCACCAACACCCGCTACCTGGTGCCGGGGCTGATCCTGGCGATGGTGATGTTGCCGATCGCGCGACCGTTGAGGGCGCCCGACAAGCGCGCCTGGCAGACGCTGCTCTTCTTGACCGGGCTGTTCGCAATCACGGTGCTGACGACGCCGCGCTGGTTCACCGACTACCTCGTCGGCGCCGTCTTCCTCACCCTGTTGCTGGTCTGGGTGCCGGCCGGGCTGTCGCTGGCGCGGACGCGGGTGAACGTCAGCCGCGCCGCGGTCGCCGGCGCCGCCGCGGTGATGGTGCTGCTGGCGGTCGTTCTCGGGCGCGCCCAGGAGGTCCAGTACGCCGAGCAGCACTACGTCAACCCGGACCCCTTCCTCGGCGAAGGCGGGCCGAAGAAAGCCTACGAATTCACCCAGCGGCTGCAGGACCAGCGGATCGGGATCATCGGCTCCAGCCAGATCATCTTCGGCCAGTACGGGTTCTACGGCAATGACGCCAGCAACCACGTCGAGTTCATCGGCGTCAAAGGGCCGCACGGGGCCAACCGCCTGCCGACCACCTGCGAGCAGCTGCGCAGCCTGGTCAACGAGGGCGAATACGACTACGTGGTCGCGAGCCAGTACACGCAGGACACCGGCCCCTACAACGCCGGGGTTCCGAACCCGTACCAGTTCCCCGTCTACGCCTGGCTGAAAAGCGACCCGGCGATGAAGCTGGTGGTCAAAGACATGCTCGCCACGCCGCAGCCGGACTACGTCTTCGAGGTCGAAGGGGAGCTCGACCCCTCCGCCTGCAAGCCGGAAAACCGGCCGTCGGTGCCCGGCGAAACCGCGCCGGAATAAACGAGCCGGCAGTTCCCGTCTCTATAGGAGGTCAATTGCCGGCTCGCGATCAGGCGCGGCCGGCGGCGAGCGCGTGCTCGCGGATCAGCTCAGCGGAGCGCTGCGGCTGCTCCCACCAGAACATGTGGCCGACGTCCTCGAGCGCCTCGAAGCGGGCGCCCGGCATCAGCGCGGCGATCTGCTCTCCGTTGCTGAAGGGGAGGACGCCGTCGACGGTGCCGTGGACGATCAGCGTCGGGGTGGCGATCTTGCCGAGGCGGCCGCTGGTGTCGTGGCCGGCGATCGCCTGCAGCTGCAGCTGGATCACCTCTCTGGCCGCCGGCACGCTGGTCGCCATCTCGTGGAAGGCGGAGAAGGTGTCCTCGTCGGCGCGGAAGCTGGGAGAGAGGTTGACTTCGTAGCCGGCGCGGATCGCCTGGTCGCGATTGCCGGAGGCGAAGGCCCCAAGCAGCTTTTCGGCGTTCTCCTGCGGCATCAGCTGCGAGCCCTCGCCGCCGCAGTAGGTGCAGCCGAGGGTGAGCGAGCGCAACAGCTCCGGCCGAGCCAGCGCCAGCTCCTGGGCGATCATCCCGCCCATCGAGATCCCGACCACGTGCGCGCTCTCGATCTCCAGCCGCTCCAGCAGCTCGGCGGTGTCCTCCGCGAGCTCGGCGATCGTGAACGGCTCCGAGATCCGCTCCGAGAGCCCGATCCCCCGGTTGTCGAAGGCGACGACGTCGAAGCTCTCCTCCAGCGCCGAGCGAAACGGCTCTCCCCAGGCGACGTGCGTCCCGCTCATCCCCTGGATCAGCAGCAGCGGCTCCCCCGAGCCCGCCCGCTCGTAATGAAGTTCGGTCCCCCTGACGGCGATCTTGGCCATCGGCCGATCCTACGCGAGCCGCCCGTCCAACCACCTAACCTTGTCGCCGCCCCGCCCCCGTAGCTCAGAGGACAGAGCATCGGACTTCTAATCCGACGGTCGCAGGTTCGAATCCTGCCGGGGGCTTCTCGCAGGCAAGTCACCCGGAGACACTCAGTTTTGGGGTTGCTTTCGTTGTTTACTCAGATACTTTGATGTCTCCATAGAGAGAAGCGTCCTTGGGTAGGGCGCTCTAGGGAGGTTGGAAAGATGGCCGTTGTCCGTTTACGCCTAAAGGCCTTCTTTCCACGCGGGCCGACAGGGCTTGGATTCCGCTCGATGTTCTTCGTTGCGTTGGCACTGGCCCTTCTCATACCGGCCGCGCTGACCGCCAACTACGCGCTTGCTTCCTGCTTCGGAGACCCGGCCCCGACGGAGACGTCGGTCCCTAATAGCTCTTCCCCTGAAATCTCCAAGAACCAGTGCAACAAGGGCAAGCCGATCAACTGCGCCACCGGCAACGAGAGCGAGGAACAGACCGATCTCGCCCTGGCCGGCCGTGGGCCCGACCTGCACGTCACCCGCGCCTACAGCTCCGAAGCCGCCGCGGCTGGCAAAACCGGCGTCTGGGGTTACGGTTGGTCGGGCCCCTACAGCTCTCATTTGAAATTCGAAGAAGGCGGCAAAGTCACCGTTGTGCAGGAAAACGGCGCCACTGCCACCTTCTATTTCAATGGAGCGGGGGGATACAACACCGGCGCCTGGGTCCAGGCCACCCTTGTAAAAGAAGGAGAAAACTACGTTTTCACGTTGCCAAACCAAGAAATGCTCATCTTCAATTCCGAAGGCAAGCTGACCAAAATCACGGACCGCAAGGGAAACGACCTGAAACTTCTCTATCTCAGTGGCAGATTGCTATGGGTTGAAGACGAGGCCGAAAGGCGCCTGGTTTTTGGCTACGGCACCGGGGGCTTTGTCACGACCATCAAAGACCCAATGGGTCGGGAAGTCAAATATGCCTACGAATCGGGCCACCTCGCCTCGGTGACGCTTCCCGGAGAAGAAACCCCGCGCTGGAAATACAAATACGACGCCAACCACCGTCTAACCGAAGTGATCGACGGCCGCGGCGGCATCACGAAAACCGAATACGACGCGAAACACCGCGCCATAAAACAGACCGATCCAATGGGCCGGGTGCTCAAATTTGCGTATGGAGAATCGGGCGGGCTGAGGACGACGACGATCACCGAGCCGAACGGGTCGACGACCTTCCAGAAGTTCAACGTGGCAGGTGAGCCGCTGGAAATTATCAAGGCCCAAGGTACGGCTCTCCAGCGGAAAACGACGTACGAATACGACTCCGCGTACCGGCTCATCAAAGCCACCGATGCCCTCGGGCACTCAACGACCTATGCCTATAACGAAGCCGGAGATCGCATCCTCGAAAAAGACGCCGAAGGCAACGAAACGAAATGGACCTACAACTCCACCCACGACGTCTTGACCGAAACGACGCCCAAAGGCGAGGTGACCACCTACAAACGGGACTTCAAAGGCAACGTCGAAGCGATTGAACGCCCTGCCCCAGGGGGATTGACGCAGAAAACGACCTTCAAATACGCCATTAATGGCGATCTGCAATCCGCGACCGATCCACTCGCCCGGGAAACCAAATTTGAATACGACACCTACGGCAACCTCAAAGCCAAAATCAACCCTGCAGGGGACAAGACCACCTGGACCTACAACAAAAACGGCGAGCAGCTGACGGAAGTCAGCCCTCGAGGCAACGAAGAAGGGGCTATTGCCTCTGAATTCGAAACGAAAACCGAACGCGACGCCCAAGGCCAGCCAATCAAAGTCACCGACCCGCTCGGGCGCGAAACCAAATTCGCCTACGACAAAAACGGCAACCTCGAATCGGTGACCAACGCCCTAGGGCAGACGACGAAATTCACCTATAGCGCCAACAACGAGCGGACGAAAGTCGAAAAGCCCAACGGCAATGTCTCGGAAGTCGTCTACGGCAGCATGGGCGAAGTCAAAAGCCGCACCAACGGAAACGGGCACACCACCAAATACGAATACGACGTGCTCGCCCAGCTGACCGAAACGATCGACCCACTGGAACGCAAAACGAAACGCGAATACGACGCGGCTGGCAATCTCAAAAAAACCGAAGACGCGCTCTCCCGCACGGTCTCCTATGTCTACGACAACGCCGATCGGCTCAAAGAAGTCAACTACTCCGAAGCATCAACCCCTGATGTCACCTACGAATACGACAAAAACAGCAACATCGTCAAAATGATCGACGGCACGGGGACGACGACCAAGGTCTACGACCAGCTTGGCCGCTTGACCGAAGTCAAAAATGGCAAATCGGAAGTTGTCAAATACGGCTACGACCTTGCCAACCAGCAGACCGAAATCGTCTATCCGAACGGCGAAACCGTAAAACGCGCCTTCGACAATGCTGGCCGTCTCGAAAAAGTCACCGACTGGCTAGGCAAAGAAACCACCTTCTCCTACAACCGGGACTCGCAGAAGAAAGCGATCACCTTCCCCGCCGCGACCAGCAACGTCGACGAATACGCTTACAACAGGGCGGGCGAGATGACGCAGGTGTCGATGAAGAAAGGCGCCGAAGTCTTGGCATCGATGACCTACACGCGAGACAACCTCGGCAGGGTTGAAAAATCGGTCGAGACCGGGTTCCCGGAAGTCCCCGAATACAAATACGAATACGACACCGCCAACCGGCTGATCAAAAGTAATGGCACGACGTTTGGATGGGACGCTGCCAACAAC
>JALYWY010000318.1 GCA_030852475.1 Actinomycetota bacterium
GGCTCAAAGTCGTGCCGTTCCGCGGCCGGCCCTGGAACCTCTGCCTCAACGACGACTGCGAGTCGATGCAGGAGATGAAGAAACGCCGGGCCGAGCGGGAAGCCGCCAAAAAAGCCAAAGCGGAGATGGAGAAACAGCCGAAGCCGAAGGGCGACGAGGACGCCGCGCCCAAGAAGAAGAAAGTCAAAACGTCGAAAGCCGACACGGCGACGCGCGGGCGCAAACGCGCTAAAGCCGGCACCAAAGGCTGAGGCCGCCGACGTTGTTCATCTCCCTCGAGGGAGTTGACGGTTCGGGGAAGAGCACCCAGGCGCGCCTGCTCGTCGAGGCGCTCGGCGGTGAGACGGTTGCGATCCGCGAGCCCGGTGGGACCGAGGCGGCGGAGCGGATTCGCGAACTGCTGGCCGATCCCAGCGTCGAGCTGGAACCCCTCGCCGAGCTGATGCTGTTTCTCGCCGCCCGCGCCGATCTCACCGAGCGCGTGATCCGGCCGGCGCTGGAGGCGGGGCGGCACGTGGTTGCCGACCGCTTCTCGGATTCAAGCGTCGCCTACCAGGGCGCCGCCCGCGGCCTCGGCGTCGGCGAGGTGATCGGGCTCTGCGAGGCCGCGACCGACGGCCTTTGGCCAGACCTGACGCTGCTGCTGCGGATCGACCCCGAGACCGGGCTCGGTCGCGCCGCGGGCGACGACCGCTTCGAGCAGGAGGGCCTCTCCCTGCAGCAGGAGGTGGCGACGGCTTACGAGGAGATCGCCCAGATCGCCAGCGATCGCGTCGTCGTCATCGACGCCACCGGCAGCGTCGAGGAGGTCCACGAGCGCATCAAGGAGGCCGTCCATGGGCGACTCGGCGCTGCTTGAGGCGACCGAGCACCAGGGCCGCGCGCGGGTGGCGCTGAGCGCGGCGCTCGCCGCCGATCCCTCCCACGCCTACCTCTTCCGGGGTCCCCGCGGGGCCGGCAAGCGCTCCGCCGCCCGGGCCTTCGCGGCGGAGGTGATCGCCGCCGCCGCGGCCGACCCCGAGGATGCTCGGCGCCGGGCGCTGCTTGATCCCTCGCCGCATCCCGACCTCGTCTGGCTCGCCCCCCGCGGCGCCCAGCACATGGTCGAGGAGGTGCGGGAGCGGGTGATCCGCGCCGCCGCCTACCGTCCTTTCGAAGGCGGCAAGCGGGTCTTCGTGATCGAGGCGGCGGAGGCGATGCGGGACGAGAGCCAGAACGCGTTGCTGAAGACGCTGGAGGAGCCGCCCGAGTTCGTCCACCTGATCCTGCTCAGCTCCGACCAGGAGGGGTTGCTGGAGACGGTCGCCTCACGCTGCCAGGCGATCGACTTCGCGCCGCTGCCGGCGGAGGTGCTGGAGGAAGGGCTGGCGGGAGAGGGCGACTCGCCCGACGAGGTGGCCGCCGCCGCCCGCCTCGCCGCCGGCGACCTCGAGCTGGCACGGCTGTTGCTGGGCGAGCGCGGTCGCGAGCTCCGCGCCGAGGCCGAGCGCTGCGTCGGCGCCGCGCTCGACGGGAAGTGCGCGGGCGCGCCCTGGAAAGCGCTGCTCGATCGGGCCAAGGCGGCTGGAGACGACACCGAAGCCGAGGCGCGGGAAACGCTCGAGGAGGAAGCGAAAGCCGGCGTCAAACGCAGCGCCAAAGACATGACCGATGCCGCCAAACGCGCCGGCCGCCGCCGCCGCACCGAGATCCTCGACCTCGGCTTCGAGCTCTGCGCCGCCTGGCTGCGCGACTTGGCAGCGGTCGCCTCCGGGGCCGAGGAAGTCGTCTTCAACCGCGACCGGCTGGAGCGACTGCGGGCTCAGGCCGAGGGGCTCGATTCGGCCCAGGCCCGCCGCGGCGCCGAGCTGGTCCAGGAGACCCGCCGCGGCCTCAACCTGAACGTCTCCGAGGAGCTAGCCCTCGAGGCGCTTTTCTTCAGGCTCGAGTCGCTGCTGGCCTGAAGCGCCGTTGCCGTTGGGCTGCTCGCCCTGGTTTCGAGCCTGTTCGATCGCCCGCTCCTGGGCGAGGCGGGTGATCTGCGCCGCCTGCCTGGACATGATCACGCTGAAGTTCAGCGCGAGGCCGAGCAGCAGGAGGAGGACGATCGAGAAGAGGGCGACGTTGGTGTTGCGGACGCCCATCAGGTCGGCGACCAGCTCGAGCAGGCCGGGGAAGGCGGCGCCGGCGAGCATCCCCACCCCGGCGACGAACCAGATCACGCTGTAGCGCTCCTGCAGGCGGTCGCGGCGGATCAGGTCGAGGATCAAGAGCATGAAGAAGACGGCGATCACCGCGGCGACGATCCGCGTCTGCGAGGTGAGGTGGACCTGGCCGGCTTCGCCCGCCGCCGCCAACAGCGTCATCGCTCCGCCTCTGCCTGCCGCGGCCGGAACTGGCCGACGAGGAGGACGACCAGGCCCTTGAAGATGAAGAAGGCGGAGCGCAGCGGGGTCAGGAACGAGCTGCCCCCGGCCCGCTCGAGCATCCGCACCGGCACCTCCTCGACCCGCAGGCCCTGCCGCACCGCCAGCTGCAGCGACTCGATCTCGGCGAAGTCCGGCGAGTAGTGCTTGCTGAACAGCGCCATCACGCGGCGGTTCGCCGCCCGCATGCCGCTGGTCGTGTCGGTGAAGCGCTGCCTGGTGGCGAGGGTGAGGCCGAAGCGGAAGACGCTGATCCCGATCCGGCGCGAGAACGAGGCTCGGTAGTCCCCCGTCGCCGCCACCGCGCCGGCGTGGTAGCGCGAGCCGATCACGAGGTCGGCGCGATCGTCGGTCACCTCCGTAAGCAGGCGCGCCACCTCCTCGGCCGGGTGCTGCCCGTCGGCGTCGAGGTGGGCGCACGCGTCGTAGCCGTTGCGCAGCGCGTAGAGGTAGCCGGTCTGCAGCGCCGCCCCCAGGCCCTGGTTGAAGGGGAGGGAGGCGACCAGGGCGCCGGCTTCACGGGCGCGCTCGGCGGTGGCGTCGGTCGAGCCGTCGTCGACGACCAGGAGGTCGGCCTCGGGAAGGTGCTTGCGCACGTCGGCGATCACCTCGGTCACCGAGGCCTCCTCGTTCCAGGCGGGGATGAAGACGAGAGTCCGCACAAATCGATTCTCCCACGTAGGCACGGAAAAGCCCGATTTGCCACGACGAGAAGAGGATTGTGTTAGTAAATCTTCATGCGCCGCTCCGAGGAGAACCCGGCCGTGCCGCTTCCCGGCGCCCTGCGAATCGGGATGCGCCTCTGGCTGACCGCCGCCTTCGCCGCGGTCAGCCTGATCACCGCCGCGGCCATCTTCTTCTTCGGCGACAACGAGCAGGCGCTGATCGCCGCGGTCTTCATCGGCGTCCTCGCCGGCTTCCTGATCGCGGTGGCGATCTCCCACCGGGTCGTCAGCCTCGCCCGCGCGGCGGGGGAAATGGCCGGCGGCTCCTTCGACGCGCCGCTGAAAACCGGGGGCCCCGACGAGATCGGCGACCTGGCCCGGGCGCTCGACTCGATGCGCGCCTCGCTGAAGGAGAGCTTCGGCGTGCTGACCGCCGACCGCAACAAGCTCGCGGCGATCTTCGACGGCCTCACCGACGTGGTGATGGTCGTCGACTACGAAGGGCCGGTCCGCTTCTCGAACAGCGCCGCCGGCCGCCTGCTCGACTCCTCCGGCCAGCCGCCCGAGGTGGTCCTGCCGCTGCTCCACCGCGCCGCCGACGTCGGCTTCTCCTCGCACCCGGCGCTGCGGATCGGCGACCGCGCCTACGCGATGACCGCCCGCTCCCTGCCCGACGAGCGCGCCGTCCTCGCCGTCATGCGCGACCGCACCGACGAGCTGCGGCGCGAGCTGGCCGAAGCCGACTTCGTCTCCAACGCCGCCCACGAGCTGCGCAACCCGCTGGCCGGGATCTCCGGCGCGATCGAGGTGCTGCAGAGCGGCGCCAAGAACGATCCCAAGGACCGCGACCACTTCCTCAAACGGCTGGGCGAAGACGCCGAGCGGATGAACCGGCTGACCCAGTCGCTGCTGACCCTGGCCCGGGTCGAGTCCCGCGGTGCGCCGGAGAGCGAAATGGTCGACGTGCCGCTGGCGATCCGCGACGTCGTCGCCGCCTG
>JALYWY010000324.1 GCA_030852475.1 Actinomycetota bacterium
AGTCGATCGGCGCCGGGTGCTTCTCGTCGGCCGGCTTCGATTTGGCGATCAGGACGAGGGCGATGATCGCGACCGGGATGTTGACCCAGAAGATCGCCCGCCAGCTCCACTCGACGAGGAAGCCGCCGGCCAGTGGGCCGACCGCGGTGAGGCCGCCGGCGACGGCGAAGAAGACCGCCATCGCCTGGCCGCGCTCGCGGACCGGGAAGGCGTTGAGGACGATCGCCAGCGCCGCCGGGAACATGATCGCCGCGCCGGCGCCCTGGATCACCCGGAAGACGATGAACCAGCCCTCGTCGATCGAGGTCGTGGGGGTGGCGCCGCAGAGAGCGGAGGCGGTGGCGAAGATGATCACGCCGGTGATCACCATGCGCCGGTGGCCGGCGATGTCGGCGAGCCGGCCGCCAAAGGCGAACAGCGCCGAGAGCGAGAGCAGGTAGCCGTTGATGATCCACTGCACCCCCGTCGCCGAGAGCGAGAGGTCGTCCTGGATCGTCGGGATCGCGATCGCGACGATCGTCTGGTCGATGAAGGTCATCGAGACGGCGAAGATCATCGCCGCGAGGATCAACTTGCTGTTCTGTGCGCCTGGCTGGTTCATGGGGAGCGCCTTTGCCGCGCGGGCGGCGATTCCTCCCCGGGTTCGGGTATTCTCGCCGCCGCAATGCCTTCCGTCTTCTGGATCGGCCTCGGAATCGCCGTCGTCTTCGTCGCCCTCGGCGCGATCATCGGCGCCCGCTCGCGCAGCTCCAGCTTCGGCGGCGGCGCCGCGATGGGCGCCTACCTCGGCGTCATGAGCGCTTTTCCCCTCCTGGCCATCGGCCTGGCCACCGCTTAAAACGTCCTCTCAGGGGTAGCCGGGGGCGCAATGACCAGCGCCGACGAAGTGCCGATCCTGACCCTGCACGACGGCGTCGAGATACCCCAGCTGGGGTTCGGGACCTGGCAGATCCCGGCCGAGGAGACTCAGGAGAAGGTGGAGGAGGCGCTTGCGGTTGGCTACCGCCACATCGATACCGCCGCCGTCTACGGCAACGAGGAGGGCGTCGGAGCGGCGGTCGCCGCCACCGGAGTGCGGCGCGAGGACGTCTTCGTCACCACCAAGCTCTGGAACTCGGGGCAGGGTTACGACTCGGCGCTGCGCGCCTTCGACAAGAGCCTCGAGCGGCTCGGCACCGGCTACGTCGACCTCTACCTGATCCACTGGCCGATGCCGTCCAGGGATCTCTACCTCGACACCTGGCGCGCCTTCGAACGGATCAAAGAGGAAGGAGGCACCCGCTCGATCGGCGTCTCCAACTTCCGCATCGACGATCTGGAGCGACTGGAGGGCGAGGCCGAGGTTCTGCCGACCGTCAACCAGGTCGAGCTCCACCCCCGTCTCCAGCAACCCGAGCTGCGCGCCTGGCACAGCGATCACAACGTTGCCACCGAGGCCTGGAGCCCCCTGGCGCAAGGCGACCTCCTGCGGGACGGCACGATCGAAACCATCGCCGCCCATCACCACCGCAGCCCCGCGCAGATCATCCTCAGCTGGCACCTGCAGATAGGCAACGTGGTGATCCCGAAGTCGTCCAACCCCGAGCGGATCCGCGAGAACTTCGAAGTCTTCGATTTCGCCCTGAGCGAGGACGACATGGCCGCGCTGGAGCGCCTCGATGCCGGTGAGCGCACCGGTGGCGACCCGAACACCTTCGACCTAGCCTGACCGCCGACGGGCCGAAAACCCGGGCTATATAGGCGGTTTTAGGCCCGTCGGCTAGGGGTGAAAGGATTGCCGGATGGCCAGTAGCGGGAAAGCGGAGGCGCCGCGGACGGAACGGTTGATGCCGGGGGTCTGGCGGCTGCGGCTGCCGCTGCCTTGGCCGGGGGTGCCGCATGGGAACGCCTGGGCGGTGGCCTCGGACGGCGGGATCGTCATGTTCGACACCGGGATGGGCGGCAAGGGGCGGCTGCGGCAGCTCGACCTGGCCTTGGCGCAGGCGGGGTTCGGGGTCGAGGACGTTCGCCTCGTCGTCTGCACCCACTCCCACACCGATCACTACGGCCTCGGCGGCGCGATCGTCGAGCGGGCCGGATGCGAGCTCTGGATGCACCCGCGCTGGGAGCACGTGCGGCCGTTGGCGGACGACCCGAAGGCGGCGTTGGAGGCGCGGATCGAGGTGGCGCGCCAGAGCGGGGTGCCGCCGAAGGCGCTGGAGCGCTACCGCGAGAAACGGGAAGAAGACGAAGACACGGGCATCGATGTCCTCAAGGAGCCCGATCGCGACCTGGTGCCGGGGGTCGAGATCGAGACCGACCTCGGCACCTGGCAGGTCCACGAGACGCCGGGCCATGCCCCCTCGCACGTCGTCCTCCACCAGCCCGAGCGCAAGCTGCTGATCTCCGGCGACCATCTGCTCGGCCGGACCGTGCTCTTCTTCGACTACGGCCACGGCGGCGACCCGATCGGCGAATTCCTCACCAGCCTGGAGACGGTCGAGGGCCTCGACGTCGACCTCGTCCTCCCCGGCCACGGCCGCACCTTCCGCGACCCGGAGGCGAAGATCGCCGAGTCGCGGCGGCAGGTCGACGGGCTGCTCGGCAAAGTGCGGGCGGCGCTCGCCGATGGAGAGCGGACCGCCTTCGAAGTGGTCGGCGAGATCATCGGCCCCGAGAACCTCAACACCCCCGCCAGCGCCTGGGCCCTGCAGATCGTCCTCTCCTGCCTCGACCACCTGGCGATCGCCGGTGAGGTCGAGGCGATCGAGGGCTCGGACCCACAACGCTGGCGGCTGACGTAGCCTGTCGGGCAATGGCGAGCTTCCGATACGTCCGCCAGGTGGCCGCTCCCCCCGAGACCGTCTTCGACGTCCTCACCGACCACCGCCGCTATCCCGAGATCACTTCCCTGCGCAAGGCCGAGCTGGAGCGCGAGGGGGAGCCGGCGCCGAACGGCGTCGGTGCGATCCGCGTGCTCACCGTGGCCGGGCCGCCGATGCGCGAGGAAGTGATCGCCTACGAGCGCCCCTTCCGCTTCGCCTACAAGGTCCTCTCCGGCCTGCCGGTCCGCGACCACGTCGGGACCGTGGAAATGCAGCCGGCCGACGGCGGCACCGAGATCGTCTACTCGGTGAAGACGACGCCGACGATCCCGCTGGCCGGGCCGGTCTTCATGGCGGTCCTGAAGAAAGCGATCAGGGACCTGATGGCCGGGGTCGCGAAAGAGTCCGAGCGCCGCGCCGCGAATGCGCGTTAAGCGCTTCCTCGAACTCCATCTCCAGCATCGTTCGAACCGGATGCTGGCCATTGCCCTGCTCTCGCTGGGCATCCTCGTCAGCGGCGCGATCGTTGCCTACGAGCTGCTGAAGCGGCCGGCCGACGTTCACAACGAGCAGGTGATCGAGCGCTTCAAGCCGCAGAAACCGCCGCCGCCGAAAGAGGCGAAGACGGTCAACTGGCCGGTCTACGGGTACGACGTGGCCCGCACCCGTTACCTGCCGGTGAAAGGAGTGAAGCCGCCGTTCCGCAAAATGTGGCGCTTCACCGACCGGCCGCTGCTCGAGTTCCCGCCGATCTACGTCGGCGGCAAGCTCTACTTCGTCAACAACAACGGCTTCGCCCACGCGCTCGACGCCGACACCGGCGAGGTCCTCTGGAAACGGCGGATCGGTCGCCTCAACGCCTCCTCGCCGGCCTTCTACAAAAACCGCCTCTACATCGTCAACCTGGTCCCGGGGCACATCGTCAAGCTCGACGCCAAGACCGGCAGGACGATCTGGAAGCGCGGCCTGCCGGGGAGGGCCGAGTCCTCGCCCGTGGTGATCGACCGCACCGTCTACTTCGGTTGCGAGAACGGCGAACTGTTCGCGATGAGCACCGGCAAAGGCCAGGTGCGCTGGTCGACCCCCCTCGGCGGCGCGATCAAGGCCGCCCCCGCCTATTACAAAGGCAAGCTCTTCGTCGGCGACTACGGCGGCTACATGAACGCGGTCGACGCCAAGACCGGCAGGCTGGTCTGGCAGAGCGGCTCGCTGGGGCCTGGCTTCGGCGGTTCCGGAGCCTTCTACTCGACCCCGGCCGTCGCCTACGGCCGCGTCTACGCCGGCAACAACGACTCCCGCGTCTACAGCTACGACACCGGCAGCGGCGAGCTCGCCTGGTCCTACTCGACCGGCGGCTACGCCTACTCGGGCCCCGCGGTCGCCAACACCAAGCACAGCCCGCCGACCGTCTTCATCGGTTCCTTCGACGGCAACGTCTACGCGCTCGACGCCAAGGACGGCAGCGTCCGCTGGAGCCGCTCGCCCGGCGGCCAGGTGATCGGCTCGCTCTCGGCGATCGGCGACATCGTCTACGTCGCCGAGTTCACCAACAAGACGACCAGCGGCTTCATGATGCGGAGCGGCAAGCGGGTCTTCCGTTACCCCTACGGCACCTACACGCCGGTGATCTCCGACGGCCGCCGCATCTACCTCACCGGCTACTCGAGCATCACCGCGCTGCGGCCCTTCAAGCACCGGATCAAGGTCGCCGAGCGCGTCGAGGCGCCCCAGCCGAAGGCGAAACCGCAGAAAAAATCCGCTAGCGGGAAGGCTTCACGCCGCCGGGGGGAGGCGGGGGCAGCTTCGGGGCGTCAGGGGCGTAAGAAGGGAAACGGCCGGAATGAAGGCGGGCGCGGAGGACGTTGAGGCTGCTGCCGTAGTTCTGGATCCGGTAGCTGCTGGTGGAGCCGAAGTCCTGGTAGTAGACGAGCATCTTCGTCCGCGGGTGGCTGCGGACCCAGGCGAAGAGCTTGTTGACGAAGGCCGGGTCGTCGCCGGTGTGGACCGCCCACTCGGTGATCGCGAACGGCTTGCCGGAGAACTTGCGGTAGAGCCCCGTCAGGGACTTCCATTCCGGGTAGCCGGAGTAGAAGTCGGTGCCGGCCCAGTCGGTCCAGCGCGAGCCGGGGTAGAAGTGGCGCGGCCGGTTGTGGGGGACGGTCGGCGAGCCGGAGGGCAGCGGGCTCCAGACCACCGCGATCGGGGCCTTGGCCAGGCCCGGCACGTCGACCGTCAGCGGCGGCAGCCCGGCTTCGGCGAGGCGGCGGTTGATCTTCGCCCGCTTGCCGCCGCCGTGGACGATCACGTAGATGCGGCGGAAGGCGCGTTTGTAGTTGCGGGTGCTGTGTTCGGGGCCGCGTGAGGCGCCGGCGCAGTCATACGCGGCCCAGACGTTGAGGCAGCGGTTCGGCTCCCCAAGCGGCCGCACGTAGGCCTTCATCTTCTTGTTGACGAACAGCTTGTTGAGCCGGACGAGGTAGAGGTCGCCGTCGCCCTGGGCGATCTGAGCCGGGGTGATCAGCTCGGCGCCGGTGTTGTTGTCGGCGGTGGAGATGTGGATCATCGGCCGCGCGTTGGCGATCTGCCAGCGCCGGATCACCTCGTCGAAGTCGGTCCCCCAGGTCCTGAACGACTGCATCACCGCCGGGTGCTTGTTGAGGTCGTCGGAGAACTGACCGAAATCGGCCGGGTCACCGGTGTCGGAGACGCCCCACCAGACCTTCTTGCCCTTCGGCTTCAGCAGTCCGCCGGCGGAGGCCGCGGGGGCAGCGAGCAGCGTCAGCGCGAGAGCGCTGGCAAGGACAACCGCGATCGCGGTCCGCGACTTTTGCCGGCCGAGCAACAGAGGCTCCATGGTCGCAAGCGGCGGGCGTCAGCCCCTTTGAGACGGGTGCCGATGCAACCACCTTTGCGCCCCCTGAGGTCGATGGGCCTAAAACACCCCCTATATAGAGGGAAATCGGCCCATCGACAGAGCTACGCCGCTTCGCTCACCGGAGCCGCGTGCTCGGCGACGATCGCCAGCACCTCCGGTGCGTGCTTTTCGACGAAGCTGGGGCCGATGCCGCTGATCGCGATCAGGGCGTCGTCGTCCTGCGGCCGGGTCGCGGCGATCGCCGTCAGCGTCTTGTTGTGGGCGACGGTGTAGGCAGGCTTGCCGTCGGCGGCGCGCAGGCGCCACTCTTTCAGCGCCTCGAAAAGCGGCGCGTCGGCGGGGGAGAGGTCGGGGGCCGGGGCCGGGGCGGAGCGCGATTGCTTTGCCTTGCCGACCGCGATCGTCTCCGGGTCCGGCAGCCACTCGAGCAGGTCGCAGACGTCGCAGCAGCGCTCCAGCGGCGCCCCGGCGGTGCGGTCGCTGAAGTGGTCGAGGAGTGAGCGGCGGCGGCACTCGGTGCCGTAG
>JALYWY010000337.1 GCA_030852475.1 Actinomycetota bacterium
ACGGTCGAATCGGCGATCGAGATCGTCGCCGGCACCCCCAGCATCGTGCTGGCGATGTTCGGGCTGATCCTCTTCCAGGAATGGTTCGGCTTCCTCACCTTCGACGCCGAAGGCTCGGTCCTCGGGCGCTCCTTCATCGCCGCCTCGGCGATGATGTCGCTGATCGCGCTGCCGCTGGTCGTCGGCGCCACCCGCGAGGCGCTGAACGCGATCCCCGGCCACGTCCGCGAGGCCTCCTACGCGCTCGGCAAGACCAAGGCGGCGACGATCCGCCGCGTCCTCCTGCCCGCGGCCCGTCCCGGGATCGGCACCGGCACCGCGCTGGGGATGGGCCGGGTCGCCGGCGACACCGCGATCGTCATCGTCCTGCTCGGCTCGACCCTGCAGATCATCAACGGCGGCGAGGGCGACGTCTTCGGCCTTCTCCGCGGCACCGGCAGCACCCTGACCAGCTACGTCTACCTCAACTCGCCGGCGGGCGAGGGGCTGGCGCCCGAAAAAGCGTATTTCGCCGCCTTCGTCCTGATGGTCCTCGTGATCGTCCTCAACTTCGTCGTCACGCGCCTGGCGCGGGGAAGGAAGCCGCAATGGACCCGCTGACCGAGCTCGACCGCCGCGACGAGGACCTGCTGCGCCCGCCGCCGCCGGTGCGCCGCATCCTCGTCGACGGGCAGCCGACGATCGTGCAACCGCCCCCGGGCGGGGCACCCGTCGCCGGCAACGGCGGCGGCGGGATCGCCGCCTCGCCGGCGGTCCGCCGGGCCGAGCCAAGCACTGCTCCCAAGGTCGAGCGGATGCGGGCCGACGCGGTCTCGATCGCCTACGGCGACAAGCTTGCGGTCAACGAGGTGACGGTCCCCGTCCGCCAGGGCGAGGTGCTGGCGCTGATCGGCCCCTCCGGCTGCGGCAAGACGACGCTCCTGCGCTCCTTCAACCGCCTGGTCGAGATCACCCCGACCGCGACGCGCGGCGGCCGCATCTCCCTCGACGGCGAAGACATCGACGCGATGGAGGTGACGGAGCTGCGGCGGCGGGTCAGCATGGTCTTCCAGCAGCCGAACCCGTTCCCGATGAGCGTCTTCGACAACGTCGCCTACGCGCTGCGGGAACAGGGCTCGCGGCGGCCGCGCAAGGAGTCGCTGCAGGCGCCGGTCGCCGACGCGCTCGTCCGCGCCGGCCTCTGGGACGAGGTCGGCGCCACCCTCGACCACCCGGCGCTGCGCCTCTCCGGCGGCCAGCAGCAGCGGCTCTGCATCGCCCGCGCCCTCGCCGCCCGGCCCGAGGTGCTGCTGCTCGACGAGCCCTGCTCGGCGCTCGACCCGCGCTCGACCCAGGTGATCGAGGACCTGATCCTGCGCCTGCGCGAGGAGGTCGCGGTGGTGATCGTCACCCACAACATGCAGCAGGCGCTGCGGATCGCCGACCACGTCGGCTTCATGTACCTGGGGGAGCTGGTCGAGTACGGGCCTGCCGAGCAGGTCTTCGGCTCCCCGCGCGAGCAGCGCACGCGCGAGTACGTGGAAGGGGCGTTCGGGTGATGCCGCTGCGCGCCTATCCGCTGGCGGCGGCCCTCGCGGGGATCGCCCTGGCCTCCAGCGGCTGCTGGGAATCGACCCAGGAGAAGAGCGAGCAGATCGCGGCCGAACTGGGCCCGGTGCGACAGGAAAAAGGCCTGAAGATCGGCAAGCCGAGCAAAGACGTCGAAGTCGTCTCGACCGACCTGCTGGTCGACAAGGAAGGCAGCGCCGTCGTCGTCGAGGTCCGCAACCGGTCGAACCAGGACCTCGCGAACGTGCCGATCCTGATCGACGTCCTCGACGCCAAAGGCAAAAGCGTCTATTCCAACGGCCTGCCGGGTCTCGAGCCGGCGCTGACCTCGATCCCCTATGTGGAGGCCGAGGGCGAGGCGAGCTGGGTCCACGACCAGGTGCTGGCCAGCGGCAAACCGGCGACCGTCGAGGTGACGGTGGGGGAGGGCGGCACTCCCTACACCGGGGAGATCCCGGAGTTCACCGCCACCGACCCGAAGCTGGAAGGCGATCCCTACTCGGGCCTCGTCGCCGGCGGCAGCGCCGAAAACGAAAGCGGCGAGAAAGTGGAACGGCTGCTCCTCTACGCGGTCGCGCGCCGGGGAGACGAGGTGGTCGCCGCCGGCCGCGGCGCGATCGAAAAAGTCAAGCCCGAGCCGAAACCGCTCCCGTACAACATCTACTTCATCGGCGATCCGCGCGGCGCCGACGTCGAACTGACCTGGTTCCCGACTCTGCCGGGGGTGGAGAGATGAATTGCCCGAGTTGCGGCGCGGCCCTCGCCGAGGACCAGCGCTACTGCCTCAACTGCGGCCAGCGAAGCGGCGAGCCGCGGGTCGACTTCCGTCAACACCTCGACCAGTCAGCGACCGCGACGAAAGAGCCGCCGGCGCCCAGCGACGGCGCCGGGGCCCCCGAGGCCGTCGCGCCCGTAGCGCCGTCGCCCTCGGAGAAGCCCCAGCGCGACTACGCCCCCCTGGCCGCGGCCGGCGGGATCGCGGTGCTCGGGATCATGCTGCTGATCGGCGTCCTGATCGGCCGCGGCACCGGCGGCGGCGAGGAGTCGGCCGGGACGCCTCAGGTGATCACGGTCGGCGCCGCCGAATCGTCGGGCAGCGGCTCCGGCGGTGAGCAGGAAGGGGCGAGCGGCGACGACGGCGGCGGCAGAGCCGGCGCGAAGAGCTCGAAAAAAGCCGGCAAACAGAAAGACGTCGTCGCCGGCGGCAGCGCCGACACCGGCAACGCCCCGGTCGTAAGCGACGACCAGCTGGAAGCGCTGCAGGGCAAGACCGGCGAGGAGTACGCGGAAGAAAGCGCCAAGCTGCCCGACGAAATCGCCACCCCTGGGGCGCCACCTCCGACCGACAACAAGGCTCCCGGCGGGGGCAGCGGCGGGGTGACGCTCGAATGAGCGGCGAGCACTCGATCCAGGAGCTCGAGCGGCGGCGCGAGCGTCTCTCGGCGCAGTTGACCGAGCTGCAGTGGGACCTGGGCGGGGTCGCCTACGAGATGGCGATCCGCGACCACTTCCGCCTCGACGTCCTCACCCGCCAGGCGGCGAAGCTGCAGCAGGTCGACGCCGAGCTGGCCGAGGTCGAGCGGCTGCTGCGCCTCGACCAGGCCGGCGCCGCGGGCGCCTGCGGGGGCTGCGGCGCCCTCTACGCGCGCGGCGCCGTCTTCTGCTGGCAGTGCGGCAAGGACCTGATGCCGCGAACCGAGACCACCTCGGTGATCGAGCCATGAAGCGGCTGCGAGCCCCTCGAGTCTCGGGCGGAGACCTGCGCGAAGTCCGCGACGCCGTCCTCCGCGCCGTCTCCCTGGTCGTCACCGACCGCCGCTGGGCGGCGCCGCTGAGCGCGATGGCGCTCGGCTTCGGCCTCTTCCTCGGCGTCGCGATCGGCCCCGGCACGCCGGGTACCTTCGCCACCGGGGCGGGAAGCATCATCGCGGTGGCCGGTCCGGACGGCGAGCAGGAGCCGGAGGCCGTCGAAACCGGCGAAGGAGAAGCCCCGGCGGCCGAAGCGGAACCAGAAGCCTTCGCCTCCGAACCGGAAAGCTTCGAAGAACCCTTTGCCGAACCGGAAGCCTTCGAACCGGCGCCCCTGGCCGCGCCGCTTCCCGAAGAAGAAGCTCCGCCGGCCGAACCCCCGGCGGAAGAAGAAGTCGAAGAAGAAGCGGGGGAAGCGCAGAGCCTCAAAGGCGCCGTCGTCCACGCCAATCCCGCGGCAGGCAGCTACACGATGGTGATCGACGCCGGCGAACCCGTCTCCGTCCACGCGGCGGAATTGCCGCTGCCGGGGGAAAAGCTTGCGGTCGAGGCCACCCCGCTGGCCAACAACACCTTCGCCGAGGAGGAGCGGGAAGAGTCGGGAACGGCGAAGCGAGCGAGCATGCGCGGCGTCGTCACCTACGTCGACCCCGACCCCGCCGACCCCGCCTACACCCTCTCCGGCCGCGGCTCCTCGATCCTTGTCCACCTGCCGCCGTCCCCGGCGCCCGAGCTTCCCGTCCTCGGCGCCTACGCCACCGTCGGGGTGGCGATCGAAAAGCCGCCGCCGACGGCGGAGCCAGCGGTCCCGGAGGCAGCCGAACCCGAGGCGCCGGCGACCTGCGCACCGGATCCCGTCATGGGACCCGCGCCGGAGACGCAGCGGGTCGTCGTCCAGCGGACGATCGAGACCGAACCCGAGCCGGCGACCTACTTCGATCTGGCCGGGATCGTCAGCGCGGTCTGCCCCGCCACGAAGCAGCTGCTGATCTCCGCCGACGACCTGCGCGCCAGCGAAGACGACCTCCTGCTCACGGTCCCCGACCGGATCAAGGCGGACAAGCTGAAGATCGGCGAATCGATCGTCGCCACCGCCTCCGTCGAGGAAGACGGAACCCTCACTCTCGCCGGCCTCGCCAGCGACGAGGGGCAAAAAGGCGCGGAAGCTGCGGCTTCTGCCCAGGGTGACTTGAAGCGCTGAGGTTGAAGCGCTTTTAGTTGAACCGCGCCAGGTCCGACCGGCGCTGTTCTTTGCGCTTCTCCAGCTTGTTCTGGATCAGCGAGAGGACGATCACCAGGGTGGCGAAGAAGGCGATCACGCCGAAGCAGAAGAAGGTGATCGTCTTGTCGGTGACCGGGCCGGCGAGACCGGCACCCGAGCTGGCCAGCGCCGCGGGGGCGAAGGCGAGCATCAAGGCGACGATCGAAAGCAGGGCTGCGGCGGTGCGCTTCACGGGCTGGAAATCTAGCGCACCGGGAAGCGCCACCGCGCCCGGCGGCGCCTTCGCCGCCTCGCCGGCCACCTCGTTTCAGGGGGCGTTGCCGCAAATTCGGGGTACGACTTCTCCGTCCTGTGAAAAACCTGTGAACGCAGGAATTTCAGGCGGATCGATGTGCATACAATCCGTGCAACGACTCACCGCGCCACCTGTCACCCACCCACCTGGCGCAGTCGCTTTCTCTTTGAACTCACAGCAGACCATCAGGCTCGCGGTTCTCGACACCGACAGCGGTTTCGTCACCGTCCTCGCCAAGCGCGCCGAGGCGGCCGGCTGGCAGCTGCGGCAGGCGACCGGCGCGGTGCCCCCACAGGAACTGGTGGCGATGAAGCTGAGCGCGGTCCTCGTCGACCCGGCGGTACTCGGCGACGAAGGCTGGGACTACCTCGAGCGCCTCTGCGACATGCTCCCCGACCTCGGGGTGATCGTCTGCACCGGCCGCTCGACCGTCGCCCAGCGGGTTCGCGGCCTGCGGCTCGGCGTCGACGACTGGATCACCAAGCCCTGCCATCCCGAGGAGGCGATGGCCCGGGTGGAAGCGGTTTCGCGTCGCCGTCGCCGCGGGCGCGGCGCGGCTGAGGCCGGGCCCCTGGTCGCCGGCGAGCTGGAGATCCGGGCCGACCAGTTCCAGGCCTTCGTCAACGGCGAGAGCCTGGAGCTGACCAGGCGCGAGTTCGAGCTGCTGCACCTGCTCGCCAGCAGCAGGAGCCAGGTCCTCGAGCGGGAGACGATCTACCAGCGGGTCTGGGGCTACGCGATGGCCCACGGCGACCGCTCCGTCGACGTCTTCATCCGCAAGCTCCGCCAGAAGCTGGAGAAGCGCTCGTCGCACTGGTCCTACATCCACACCCACTTCGGCGTCGGCTACCGCTTCGATCCCGAACCCGCCGGCATCGTCGAGGAGGAGCTGCGTCCGGCCGATCCCGATTTCACGGATCGTTCACAACAGATTCACGACGAGGTAACCGTCAGCACCTAGCCGCCCGCCATCCTCGCGGGCATGGGAAGGCTGGAGATAAGGCCTGAAGAGCACGCCGCTCTGGTTGACGGTCGCCCCCTGAGCTTGACCGTCCGCGAGCTGCAGTTGCTGATCACCCTCTCGGAGCACCCGCAGCGGATCATGACCCGCGAGGAGCTCTTCGCCGAGGTCTGGGGGGGACGGCCCCGCAACGACGATCGCTCGGTCGACGTCTACGTCAGCCGTCTGCGCGCGAAGCTCGGCGAAGCGCTTCCGGACCGCCGTCTGATTCATACCCACAACGGCATCGGCTACCGCTTCTCGCCGGATGGATGAAGCGCCCCTTTGCGGGATCCGCGGCCGTCTTTTACATCTTTTTTACAAGCTCGACACACGGACGTAACAAGCTGCCAAGTGGCCGCTGCGAGGCTGCCGCCAGTCTGTGAACCAACCAGAAGGAGACAGAGTGACTAGCTCTAAGTGGCTTGCGGTTCTAGGTGCCACGTTGATTCTCGCGATCGGTGTCACCGCCTGTGGCGGCAGCGATGACGACACGACCGGCAGCGGCGGAGGCGGAGACCTCTCCGGCTCGATCCGCATCGACGGGTCCAGCACCGTGGCCCCGCTGACGGAAGCGGTCGCGGAGCAGTTCATGGCCGAAAACTCCGACGTTCGCGTCACCGTCGGGACCTCGGGCACCGGCGGCGGCTTCGAAAAATTCTGCGCCGGCGAGACCGACATCAGCGACGCCTCCCGGGCGATCGAGCCCGAAGAGGAAGATGCCTGCAAAAAAGGCGGGATCGGCTTCGAGGAGGTCCACGTCGCCACCGACGCGCTGACGGTGATGATCAACAACGAGAACCCTGTCTCCTGCCTCACCGTCGACCAGCTGGCGGCGATCTGGGGTCCCGACTCCAACATCGGCAACTGGAGCGACATCCCCGGCCTGAAAGAGGACTTCGACGAGGAGCTGGCGCTGTTCGGACCCGGCACCGACTCGGGCACCTTCGACTACTTCACCGAAGCGATCAACGGTGAGGAGGGCGTCAGCCGCACCGACTACAACAACGTCGGCGAGGACGACAACGCCACCGTCAAAGGCGTCGAGGGCGCTCCGGGCGGCATGGGCTATGCCGGCTTCTCCTTCTACACGGAGAACGAAGGCAAACTGAAAGCGCTCGAAGTCGACAACGGCAAAGGCTGTGTCACTCCCTCGGTCGAAACCGCTCAGGACGGCAGCTACGCGCCGCTGAGCCGGCCGCTGTTCATCTACCCGAGCGAGCAGGCGCTGCAGAAGCCCGAGGTGAAAGCGTTCATCGGCTACTACCTCGAAAACGTCAACTCGGTCGCCGAAAGCCTCGGCTACGTCCCGCTGACCGACGAGCAGCTGACGGAAGCGGAAGCGGCCGCCGAAAAAATCGGCCTTTAGCGACCACGACGCATCGAAGTGAACGCGGAGACGACCACTGCGATGGAGCCGGCGGGGGGACCCCCCCGCCGGCTCCAGGTGCAGAGCAAGCGCTACGGCGAGCGGGCGATCAAGTGGCTGCTCGCCTCCTGCGCCGTTCTCTCGGTCCTGACGACTACCGCGATCATCCTCTCCCTGCTGGGCCCGACGATCGGCTTCTTCGAGATCGTCCCGGCTCACGAGTTCTTCTTCGGGGTCGACTGGACTCCCCAGTTCGAGCCCCCCAGCTTCGGCGTCCTTTCGATCGTCGCCGGCACCTTCAACGTCGCCCTCTGGGGGATGCTGTTCGCGGTCCCGATCGGCCTCGGCTCGGCGGTCTACCTGAGCGAGTACGCCTCGCCGCGGGCGCGCAAGACGATCAAGCCCGTCCTCGAGGTCCTGGCCGGGGTCCCGACCGTCGCGATCGGGATCTTCGCGGTCAGCTTCATCCTTCCTAACGTGATCCAGCCGCTCTGGCCGGGGGACTTCCTCGGCGGCGCGGAAGGCAAGCCTTTTCTGGCCCTCGCGGCTGGCCTCGGCATCGGCCTGATGGTGGTCCCGATCATTGCTTCGCTGTCCGACGACGCGATGAGGGCGGTTCCGCGGGGCCTCCACGAGGGCGCCTACGCGCTCGGCGCGACCAAAGCCAAGGTGGCGACCAAAGTGATCTTCCCGGCGGCGCTCTCGGGGATCGTCGCCTCGATCGTGCTCGCGACCTCGCGCGCGGTGGGGGAGACGATGATCGTCGTCCTCGCCGGCGGCTCGACCCCGAAGTTCACCCTCAACCCGGTCGAATCGATCCAGGCGATGACCTCCTACATCGCCACCACCGCCACCGGCGACATCGGCACCGGCACGGTCGACTACAAAAGCATCTTCGCCGTCGGCGCCCTGCTCTTCGCGATCACCCTGGTCATGAACGTGATCAGCATCCGCCTCGTCCGCAGGTACCGCGAGGTGTACGAGTGATGGCCGTCGGCGGCGCCGAGGCTCCCCGCAACCGGCTCGCGGTGGCAGGCGCTCGGGCGACCACCGAGGCGATGCTGCGCAACCAGCCGCGCGGCGACGTCATCCGCAACGCGATCTTCGCCGGGTTGCTGCTGCTCGCCGTCCTCATCGCCCTGGCCGGGCTGCTGGCGCTGTTGATCCAGGCCTTCGTCGAGGGCTCCTCGGCCCTGAGCACGAACCTGATCAACAACCCGCCTTCGACCGCCTTTCCCGACAAAGCCGGCTACCGCCCGGCGATCGTCGGCTCGCTGCAGCTGATCGCCGGCGTGATGCTGTTCGTCGTCCCGATCGGCGTCGGGGCGGCGATCTACCTGGAGGAGTACGCGGACAAGACCCGCTGGTGGAACCGGATGGTCGAGGTCAACATCCAGAACCTCGCGGCGGTGCCGTCGATCATCTACGGCATCCTCGGCCTCGCCTTCATCGTGCGCGGGCCGCTCGACCTCGGCTTCATCCTCGTCGCCGGCTCCCTCACCCTCGCCCTGCTGGTCCTGCCGATGGTGATCATCGCCGCGCGCGAGGCGCTGCGGGCGGTCCCGGACTCGATCCGCCAGGGCTCCCTCGCGCTGGGTGCGACGCAGTGGCAGACGATCCGCCGCCAGGTGCTGCCGGCAGCGGTTCCCGGCATCGCCACCGGCGTGATCCTCGCCGTCTCCCGCGCGCTGGGCGAGACGGCGCCGCTGCTGTTGGTGGGCGCGACCGTCTTCGTCACCTTCGATCCGACCCCGTTCGGGACCGACGGCTACTCGGCGATGCCGGTGCAGATCTTCAACTACGCCCTCCGGCCCCAGGACGAGTTCCAGACCCTGGCCTTCGCGGGGGTGCTGGTCATGCTGGTGGTCCTGCTCGCGATGAACTCTTTCGCGATCTGGCTACGAAATCGTTACGAGCAAAGGTGGTAGGTGATCTACTGTGAGCGAGCAGATGGCCCCGGACGAGACCAGACCTGAGGCGGGGCGGAGAACGCGGGAAGAGGCCGCGGCGCGCGCCTCCATCGCCGTGCGGCCGGAGTTCCGGTCCGTTGCCGGCTTCAAGGAAAAGGTGTTCGAGCTGAAGGGAATCGACGTGCGCTATAGCGGCGTACCGGCGGTCAAAGGCATCTCGATGGACATCGGACGCAACGAAGTGACGGCGATGATCGGGCCGTCGGGCTGTGGCAAGAGCACCCTGCTGCGCTGCCTCAACCGGATGAACGACCTGATCCCGACCGCCGAAGTCGAGGGGGAGTTGCTCTACCACGGCGAGGACCTCTACGGGCCAAACGTCGACCCGGTCCAGGTCCGGAAACTGATCGGGATGGTCTTCCAGAAACCGAATCCGTTCCCGAAGTCGATCTACGACAACATCGCCTTCGGCCCGCGCGTCCTCGGCCGCAAGGAGGGCCTCGACGAGGTCGTGGAGAAGGCGCTGCGCGGCGCCGCCCTCTGGGACGAGGTCAAGGACCGCCTCAAAGACAACGCCTTCGGCCTCTCCGGCGGTCAGCAGCAGCGGCTCTGCATCGCCCGTTGCATCGCGGTCGAGCCGGACGTGATCCTGATGGACGAGCCCTGCTCGGCGCTTGACCCGATCTCGACCGGGAAAATCGAGGACCTGATGATCGAGCTGAAAGAGCGGTACTCGATCGTCATCGTCACTCACAACATGCAGCAGGCCGCGCGCGTGTCCGACCGCACCGCCTTCCTGATGACCGAGCTCGACGCCACCGAGAGCACCCGCTGGGGCCGCCTCGTCGAGTACGACGTGACCGAGCAGGTCTTCACCAACCCCACCGACAAACGCACCGAGGACTACGTCTCCGGGAAAGTCGGCTGATGCCCGAGAGCGTCCGCGTGCATTACCAGGAGGAACTGGAAAACCTCGAGGCGAGCGCCCTCGGCGGCCTCGACATGGTCAACGTGGCTCTCGCCCGGACGATGGAAGCGGTCGAGCACCAAGATGTCGAGCTGGCTCAGGTCGTGATCAACGACGACGACCGGATCGACGGCCGCTACCTGGAGGTGCACCAAAGCCTGATCACGCTGCTGGCGACGCAGTCGCCGGTGGCGACCGACCTGCGCCTGATCTCCTCGCTGCTGCACGTGCTGAAGAGCATCGAGCGGATGGGCGACCAGTGCGTGAACGTCTGCAAGGTGA
>JALYWY010000342.1 GCA_030852475.1 Actinomycetota bacterium
CCCGAGGCCTCGAGCCGGCCGAGCTGAGCTTCGACGTGGGCGTCGACCGGCTGGTCGACCAGCGCCAGCGCGGTCTCCATCCCCTGCTCGCGCGCGTACAGAGCGGTCGCCAGCCCCCAGTTGGTGCCGAGGCCACCGAAGGTGAGGATCGAACGGCGGCCGCGGCGCCGGGCGTCGGGGATCAGCCACTCGAGCTTGCGGACCTTGTTGCCGCCCCAGCCGCCCGAGCCGAAGGCGCCGTCTTCCTTCATCCAGACGCCGAGGCCGGCCAGCTCGCGGACCGGCGTCGGCCGCTCGGAGAGCACGAGGTGAGGAAGGGTCTCGGCCAGAGCCGGAAAACGCTCGTGCAGCCGCGGAATCAGGGGGTCCCGTCCATTCTGTACATGCCCGAGGCCGCTTTCCAGATCGCTTCGCGCAGTTCCCGTCGCGACTCGGGAAAGGCGGTGACGAACCTCTTGCCGATCAGGAGGTGACGCCGCGCCACGTCAACCGTCCGTCCCGTCTCGGCGACTTCCTGCGCCCACTCGATCGCTTCGTCGTAATCGGAGAACGACTCCTGCCATCGCCCGTCGAACGCGACGTACCACTTGCCCATCGCGAGAGCGTAGGGCGGCTCGGGACGGGTAGCAACAGAAGATGGAGGGATCGCCCCAGGCCGCCAAGGCACCCCAGCGCCCGGTTCTCCACCGCCTGGCCGAACGCGTTGGGCAGGTCGAGGCGCTCGACCCCCCGGCGCAGAAACTGCTCGGAGTTGCCGACAAGGTGATCAAGCCGGGACGCGCCAGGGACGCCCTCAGCGGCACCTTCCTCGGCCACGCCCTCCATCCGCTGATGACCGACCTGCCGATCGGGTCCTGGACCAGCGCCGTCCTCCTCGACAACTTCGGCGGTCGCGAATCCGAGGGGGCCGCGCGCCGTCTGATCGGGCTCGGCATCCTCGCCTCCGTCCCGACGGCGGCGACGGGCTACGTGGAGTGGGCCGACAGCGCCGGCGGCAGGGCCGGCACGCGGCGGGTGGGGCTCGCCCACGCGATGTCGAACGTCACCGCCCTCTCGCTCTTCACCGCCTCCTACCTGGCGAGGAAACGGGGCCGGCGCGCACGGGGCCGGGCGCTGGCGCTGGCCGGCTCCTCCGCCCTCGCCGTCGGCGGCCACCTGGGCGGGCACCTCTCCTACGTGCACGGAGAGGGAGTGGCCGTGACCACCTTCGAAGAGGGTGCGACCGACTGGGTCGAGGCCATGGCGGAGTCGGAGCTGGCCGAGGGCCGCCCTGCCTGCGCCCTCGTCGACCGGGTGCCGGTCCTCCTGGTTCGCGAAGGGGGCGAGATCCACGCCCTCGCGAACCGCTGCACGCACCGCGGCGGACCGCTCCACGAAGGCGAGGTCGGCGAAGGAAAAGTCACCTGCCCCTGGCATGGGAGCCAGTTCGACCTGCGCTCCGGCAGCGTCGAGCGGGGTCCCGCCTCCTCGCCCCAGCCGGCCTACGAGGCGCGGGCGCGAAACGGGACCATCGAGGTCAAGCAGGTCACCGACCCGACCCCGTAGGGGCTCTAAAGGCTTCATAAAAGCCGGGAAGACTCCGATTGCAGGGCCGTAAGCTGACTCCGATGGCTCCAGGCAAGCTCTCGAGGCCCGGCTGGAAATTCCAGCGGCTGCCGATCAGGTGGCGGCTGACGATCGTCTCCGCCTCGCTGACCCTGGCGATCCTCCTGATCTTCGGCGCGGTGGTGGGGCACCTGGCCACGCAGCGCGTCCGCGACGACTTCAACCGCGAGCTCGAGGGGGCGGCCTCCCGCCTCGTCGCGCAGACGCGGATCGTCGAACGGCCCTTCTCCGAACCGGTCGTCTACAGCCCCGACCTGGGCGACGCCTCGCTGCCGAACGGAGCGACGGCGCGGGTCGTCGACGTCGAAGGCCGGATCCTCGACGAAGCGCCGGAACGGAACCTCCAGCTGGGCGCCCCGACCGCCGGCGTCGTCACCGATGGCCATCTGACCGTCGCCACCGAGGCGGTGGTCGGGCCGAACCAGCGCGTGGTCGGCTACATCCAGTACGCGCGCAGCAACGACTACGTCTCCACCACGATCACGCGGCTGTGGATCCTGATCATCGCCGGCGTCATCGGCGGCACCGCGCTGGCGATCCTCAGCGGGGTCGCGCTGGCGCGGAGGGCGATGCGGCCGGTCGCGACGCTTACCTCGACCGCCCGCGAAATCACCACCACGCGCGACCTCTCCCGGCAGCTGCCGCGGCCGGTCGCCGAAGACGAGGTCGCCGAGCTGACCGAGACCCTGCAGGAGATGCTGACCGCGCTCGCGGCCTCGCAGTCCGAGCGCGAGGCCGCGATGCAGAAACAGCGGGAGTTCGTCGCCGACGCCTCGCACGAGCTCCGCACCCCGCTGACCAGCATCCTCGCCAACCTCGAACTGCTCGAGGCGCAGCTGGCGAAGACGGGGCAGGGCGAAGAGCGCGAGGTCATCACCTCGGCGGTGCGGTCTTCGAAACGGATGAGCCGCCTGGTCGCCGACCTGCTCATCCTCGCCCGCAGCGACGCCGGGCAGCGCCGGCCGATGACCGCGGTGGATCTCGCCGAGGTGACCGAGGGCGCCTGCCGGGAGATCGCCCCGAACCTCGGGGAGCGCGATCTCGAGATCGATTGCGACCGCGCCCCGATGCTCGGCAACCACGACGAACTGCACCGGGCGATCCTCAACCTGCTCGACAACGCGATCCGCTACTCGCCCGACGACGCCCGCATCCTGGTCAGGACGTCGGTCAGCGAGCAGTCCGACTCTGTCCTCCTGGAAGTGGCCGATAGCGGCCCCGGGATTCCCGCCGGCATGCGCGAGCGGGTCTTCGAGCGCTTCGTCCGCGTCAACGGCGGCTCGGACACCGATCCCACCGGCGGCACCGGCCTCGGCCTGGCGATGGTGCAGGCGATCGTCGCCTCCCATGGCGGCACGGTCACCGCGGGATCGTCCGCGGAGCTCGGCGGCGCCAGGTTCCTGCTCTCGTTTCCGAAGGCGTCCCGAGAGCTCAGCCGCCGACGTAGTCCGCGAGGTGCTCGCCGGTAAGCGTCGAGCGCTTGGCGACGAGATCGGCGGGGGTGCCCTCGAAGACGACGCGGCCGCCGTCGTGGCCGGCGCCGGGACCGAGGTCGACGATCCAGTCGGCGTGGGCCATCACCGCCTGGTGGTGCTCGATCACGATCACCGACTTGCCCGAGTCGACCAGCTGGTCGAGCAGGCCGAGCAGCTGTTCGACGTCGGCGAGGTGGAGGCCGGTGGTCGGCTCGTCGAGGACGTAGACGCCGCCCTTCTCGCCCATGTGGGTGGCGAGCTTGAGCCGCTGCCGCTCGCCGCCGGAGAGCGTGGTGAGCGGCTGGCCGATCGTCAGGTACCCGAGGCCGACGTCGGCGAGGCGGGTGAGGATCTTGTGCGCCGCGGGGATGCTCGCCTCGCCGTCGCCGAAGAACCGCTCGGCCTCGGCAACCGACATCGCCAGCACCTCGCTGATGTCCTGGCCGCCGAATCTGTATTCGAGCACTTCGGGCCCGAACCGCTTCCCTTCGCACTCCTCGCAGGTGGTGGCGACGCCGTTCATCATCGCCAGGTCGGTGTAGATGACGCCGGCGCCGTTGCAGTTGGGACAGGCCCCTTCGGAGTTGGCGCTGAACAGCCCCGGCTTGACGCCGTTGGCTTTCGCGAACGCCTTGCGGATCGGGTCGAGCAGCTTGGTGTAGGTCGCCGGGTTGCTCCGCCGCGAGCCGCGGATCGCGGCCTGGTCGACCGTGACCACCCCGTCGCGCCCGGCCACCGAGCCCTGGATCAGCGAGCTCTTGCCCGAGCCCGCCACCCCGGTGACGACGACCAGCACCCCGAGCGGGATGTCGACGTCGACGTCCTGCAGGTTGTGGGTGTCGGCGCCCCGCACCTCCAGCGCCTCCGAGGAGGTCCGCACCTCGGGCTTCAGCGAGGCGCGGTCGTCGAGGTGCCGCCCGGTCAGCGTCCTGCTGCCCCGCAGGCCCTTGACGGTGCCCTCGAACACCACCTCCCCGCCCTCGCTGCCGGCGCGCGGGCCGAGGTCGACGACGTGGTCGGCGATCGCGATCGCCTCGGGCTTGTGCTCGACGACGAGCACGGTGTTGCCCTTGTCGCGCAACTGCAGCAGCAGGTCGTTCATCCGCTGGATGTCGTGCGGGTGCAGCCCGATCGTCGGCTCGTCGAAGACGTAGGTGACGTCGGTCAGCGAGGAGCCGAGGTGGCGGATCATCTTCGTCCGCTGCGCCTCCCCGCCCGACAGCGTCCCCGACGGCCGGTCGAGCGAGAGGTAGCCCAGCCCGATCTCCACGAACGAGTCGAGGGTCTGCCGCAGCGTCTCCAGCAGCGGCGCCACCGAGGGCTCGTCGAGGCCGCGGACCCACTCGGCCAGGTCGCTGATCTGCATCGCGCAGACGTCGGCGATGCTCTTCTTCCCGATCTTCGACGAGCGCGCCGCCTCGCTGAGGCGAGTGCCGTCGCACTCGGGACAGGTGGTGAAGACCACCGCCCGGTCGACGAAGGCGCGGATGTGCGACTGCATCGCCTCCCGGTCCTTCGCGAGCATCGACTTCTGGATCGTCGGGATCAGGCCCGCGTAGGTGAGGTTGATGCCCTCGACCTTGATCTTCGTCGGCTCTTTGTAGAGGAGGGCCTCGCGTTCCTTCTTGGTGAACTTCTTGATCGGCTTGTCGGGGTCGAAGAAGCCGCAGCCCCTGAGGATCCGCCCCTGCCAGCCCTTCATGCTGTAGCCGGGGATCGTCAGCGCCTCTTCGTTCAGCGACTTGCTCTCGTCGTAGAGCGCGGACAGGTCGAAGTCGGTGACTTTGCCGCGGCCTTCGCAGCGCGGGCACATGCCGCCGGTGCGGGAGAAGCTCACCCGTTCGGATTTCCCCTCCCCCACCTTCATCATCCCGCTCGCCTCGACCGAGGCGACGTTGAAGGAAAACGCCTGCGGCGAGCCGATCCGCGGCTTGCCGAGCCGGCTGAAGAGGATGCGCAGCATCGCGTGGGCATCGGTGACGGTGCCGACGGTGGAGCGGGGATCGGCGCCCAACCGCTCCTGGTCGACGATGATCGCCGTCGTCAGCCCGTCGAGCACGTCGACGTCGGGCCGCGCCAGGGTCGGCATGAACCCCTGGACGAAGGCGCTGTAGGTCTCGTTGATCAGCCGCTGCGACTCGGCCGCGATCGTGCCGAAGACCAGCGAGCTCTTGCCCGAGCCGGAGACACCGGTGAATACGGTCAGCCGGCGCTTCGGGATCTCGACGCTGACGTCCTTGAGGTTGTTGACCCGCGCCCCGTGGACGCGGATCAGGTCGTGAGTGTCGGCGGCGTGGGTCTTCGTCACGAGGCGGGCGGCTGGTCGACGCGCACCAGGTTGCCAGAGGGATCGCGCACGGCGAAGTCCCGCGTGCCCCACGGCTGGTCGGTCGGCCCTTCGACGATCTCCGCGCCCGCGGCGCGCACCTGCTCGAAGGCGGCGTCGAGGTCGTCGCTTTGGAAGTGAACGCTGTTCAGCGCCCCCTTGGCGACGAGGGCCGCGACCGCCTCCTGGTCGGCGGGGCTGCCGTTCAGGTAGTTGGTGAGGCAGATCGAGACGCCGGGCTGGGAGGCGGCGCCGACGACGATCCAGCGGAACTCGCCTTTGTCGACGTCGCTGCGCAGCTCGAGGCCGAGCGCGTCGCGGTAGAAGGCCAGCGCCTTCTCGGGGTCATGGACGATGACGAAGCATTGGGAGAGAGTGAGGTTCATGGCCGCAAGGCTAGGGAGCCGGGGCCGCCTCCGTTTCTCCAATCCTGCTCGCTTCGCGGCTCGGCCGGGTCACTTCCTTGGCTATGCAGCCCGGCACCTTTTCGAGGGCGCCGTGGTCGCGCGCCCGGTAGGCCGTCGGCGTCTCCCCCACCAGCTCGGTGAAGCGGGCGCTGAACGAGCCGAGCGAGGTGCACCCGACTTCCATGCAGACCTCGCTGACCGACATGTCTCCCCGCCGCAGCAGCGCCTTCGCCTTCTCGATCCTCCGCGTCATCAGGTACGAGTACGGCGTCTCCCCGTAGGCCGCGCGGAACCGCCGCGAGAAGTGCGCGGTCGACATCAGCGCCGCGCGGGCGATCGCGTCGACGTCCAGCGGCCGCGCGTACTCCCGGTCCATCAGGTCGCGGGCGCGCCGCAGATGGGCGAGGTTCTCGAGCTCCTCAGGCGTCATGCCGTCTGCGCCCGGCGGGCCTCGAAGAACATGTAGAGGCCGGAGCGGCTTTTCTCGGTCAGCTCCAGATTTGCGGCGGCAAGCCAGCCGAGCAGGTCGGCTTCGGTTCCCATCGGGCCGAAGTCACCCCGGTGGGGTCGCAGCGTCAGGCGCTGGCGCAGGCTCGGCCCGCGGACGAAGGAGGCCCCGACGAGGCGGCCGCCGGGCTTCAGCACACGGCCGATCTCGGCGACCGCGGCGGCGGGATCGGGGAAGCAGTGCAGGCCCCAGAAGGAGAGGAAGAGGTCGGCGCTCGCGTCTTCCAGCGGCAGCTCTTCGGCCTTCGATTCGATGAACTCGATTCCGTCGAGACCGCGCCGCGCAGCTCGCGCCCGCGCCCGGCGCAGCATCGCCGGCGAGAGGTCGGCAGCGGCGTAGCGGACACCGCGTCCCGGCTCGAGAGCGCGAAACGCGGGACCGGCGCCACACGGGCAGTCGACGATCGTGTCGCCGTCCGCCGTCTCCCCGATCGCCGCCATGCTCTCGTAGTAGGCCTTCGTGTCGCCTCCCCAGAAGACCCGACCCAGCACGCGACTGAGGTAGGGACGCTCCATGTAGGCGCTGTATCCAGCGCCGAGAGGGGACGCGTAGAAGTCGTCACGCGACACACCCGGAGCCTATGGCACGAATCGCCCTCCGCCCCCGGGCGTGACCGACGTCACGCCTATCCCTTCTATGTATAAGCAGCCAGACCTAGATCCAGCGCCGAATGAGGAAGACGATGAAGCCTGGCTAGAACAGGCCGAGGCTGAATGGGAGGCGGAATCTGAATGGGAGGCGGAGACGTCCTAGCTAGCGAGTCGGTCGTCCGTCTCTCTCGTCTCCGTCGTCCCATATGCGAACTTCGGCATAGCGCCCTTTCCGCAAAGCGCCCTTGTGCTTCTGGAAGCGGTAGATGTCGCGAACGCGCACGTCCATCTCCTTGAAACGCGTAAGGGGGTGGATGCCAAAGCAGAGCCAGGCGAACTCGATGACCTTCTCCGTCAGGATTTCCATCTCGTCAGTTAGAGCATCAAGTTCGGCCGCTGGACGAACCTTTTCGATCCATGCGCCGCTTCTTCGACCCGGCTTCGTGCGCCGAAGACGAGCCGCTGACGCGTCCCACCAGTCGATGCTCCAGTCGCCGTGCGCGATGTCGTTGCGTTCCTTGATGACCGCGTGAACCTCGTTCTTCAGGCAGATCCCGACCTGCTTCTCTTCTTCGTCTAAGTCCGCTTCACGCTCACAAATGGCGAAGAAGGAGTTGGTGATCTGGGCGGCATACGCTTCGCCAAGCGCCAACCTGGCGATCATCGGGTCTCTGCCCTCTAGACGGTTTTCAATGCCCGCCCGCATTTCCGAGACGAGAAAGGAGAACTCCACTACATAGCGGCCGATGGCTCGATGAGCGTCCCGCTTTCGATCTTTAGTCATCGGGCCTAGCGCGGGGGATCGTCATCCACGGATCGGAATCGAGGTCAGTTCGTCTTACCGATCTGGAGGATGCTCTGCGAGAAGCTCATCGGCGTCTCCAAGAACTTTGTCGATCGACTCCAACTCATACAGGGTTCGGTGCGGCTCGTCGGCACCGATCCAGCGGTAGTCAATCTGCACAAGTTTGGCTTGGACAAGCTTGGCCCAGGCATCCCTGATTAGGCTCGTCATGCCGGCGATGTAGGTGCCTTTGTAGACCTTCCCCTCCTCAGTTATGAGGCGGAAGCGATCATTACGAGCGTCGGCTTGGTAAAGCGCTCCGCTGACCGCGAAGCGGGATATTTCCTGTTCCTCGGTTTTTTTGAGCGTGTCCGCGGTTGCAAAGGCTAGGCCGCTTGGAACTGCCACGGATTGGCTGCGGGACCGCAGATCGGTCTCAAGCTCATGGGCTGCGATGTGCTCGACCAGTTTCAGGAAGTCCCTCGTAGTCCTGCGCCCCAGACTCTTGACCTGCCGAGCCGCACGCTCTGGCTCTGCCGACAAGAGGTCGGTTAGCCACGCCGTTGCTGCAAGGGTCGGAAACTCGGCTGCAAGCTCGTTGGGTGCTTCACTCTCCGAAGGAAACCTCGCCAGCTCCTCAAACGCCCGCTTGTTATCCCTTGGCGAAACCTCCCTGAGCTTTCGGGCCTCAATCCCCGCCAGGCCAAGCACCACCGTGATCGAGCGCCCGGTCGTCGCACCCTGCAGCATCGGAAGGCTGATACCAGGCAGGCGAGGCGGTGACCCTTGCAGCGCCACATCCATTCCAGCGGCAACAGGCTGTGCGCCAGCGAAGTACCTATAGAGATCCTGAAATAGCTCCCCCGCGAGTCGCAGACTTACCCCGCGTCGCGTGATACCCCCGCCGGAGAAGCGGAGCGCTAGGAGCTGGTCGAGCCCAAGGGAGACCCGATCTAGCTTTTCTGCATTCAGAACTCGAGGAAGATCGTCAGGGTCCAGATCCTCTAATTCCTCGGGCGGTTCAGGCGTACCTACAGCCTCTTCTTTCGGATCGGGCTCCCTGCCGGAACCGTCGCGTGCCTCCATTGGCACGCAAGCATATCTAGGTGACTGCGATCAGAATCGCGGCAAGCTCAATAGCAGTCGCGACGACCGCGATGTACGCAAAGAATGCTGCTCGCTTGTACCAAGTCGTCCGCGTTTCATTACTCGCACGCCGGGTTTCGGCAATCGTCTTGTACGTCAGGATGATCTGGTCCGTCACGCGCTCTTCCTCCCCACGTCGGAGCGCCGCTAGCCAGGGCTGAAGGCGGTCGAGCGGACCACCCGCCTCTCCCCGAGTACGAAAGACCATCAAGGAAGCCCCCACTGATAGGGCCGCTCCCACGGTCGCGACGATTCCGATGGCCAAAAGTCGGCCATTCCAAGATGCGGGAACAAAATCTTCAGTCCCCAGCGCTCCGAATACGACGATCTGCGAAAGCGAATAGAAGGCCCCAACGACAGTCGCGAGATTCAGCGCCTTTCGGTCAAATCGCTCGGCTCGGTTGAACTCATCTTCGGCGAGTGCCCTAGCAGTCGCGACAAGTTCAGCCTCTCCCGTCGAATTGGGCGGGGTCGCTGACGGAATCTCATGCACCTCGCTCACCTTCCTAACATTAGAGGGCGGCTTCCTCCTGGGGCCAGTTGCCGCGCTAACGAATGCCTAAGTGCTGAGCGCCACGTCGTTCTCCCCCGCATGGACGAAGATTCTGTGTCAAGCCGCTTGACAAGATCTGCAATGTCAAGTAGCTTTACAACGTGCCACCGGCCAACCGCCACAAACCACGCCGCGCGAAGACCTCGACTTCCGACTACTCGGTCACCGAGTTCCTGGCCGAGTTCCCCGATGACGCCGCCTGCCTTGAGCATCTGTGGCGCACCCGCCATTCCCCAGACGGCGAACACGCCCATTGCCCCAAGTGCGGCGACGTGAAGGTCTTCAAGCGCTACGCCACCAAGCAGCAGCGCCAGTCGTGGACTTGCACGGCCTGCGGCCACCACCTGCATCCGACCGCCGGGACGATCTTCCACCGCTCCTCGACCTCGCTGCGGCTCTGGTACCACGCCATGTACTTGATGACGAGCACTCGGTGCGGGATCTCCGCCAAACAGCTAGAGCGCGAGCTGGGCGTCCACTACAAGACCGCCTGGCGCATGTTCAACAAGATCCGCAATCACCTGATGGCTGAGGGTGAGCCGGCTCCTAGCCTGCGCGGCGAGGTTGAGGTTGACGAGACTTCCTGGGGCGGGAAGGCACGGCGCAAGATGACGCCTTCCGAGGCCCCGCGCTTCCGAGAGGCCAAGCCGACCGTGCTGGGGATGGTCGAGCGCGGCGGGCGGGTCCGTGCCCGCGTGATCGCCTCCCGTCGCGGCGAGCCCTTAAGTGACGCCGTGCGGGCGAACGTGAACCCGGAAGCGATCCTCTACACCGACGATTGGATGGCCTACAAGCCCCTGTCGCGGGAGTTCGCAGACCACCGGGTGATCAACCACTCCGCTGGCCTCTACGTCAGAGGCAACATCTACACGAACACGATCGAGGGCTTCTTTGGGAACCTCAAAACGGGGATGCGCGGGACCTACAAGTTCGTCTCCAAGAAGTGGTTGCAGTCCTACCTAGACGAGTACGCCTGGCGGCACAACAACCGCCACTCGGGTCAGCGTTCGATGTTCCACGCCCTTGTCAGGGAAGCGGCGCGGCAATGAGCGAGGCGACCCTGATCAGGCGCATCCAGAGCGCCGCCCGTAAGCGCGCCAAAGCCGATGAGGCAAAGCGGCAGGCGACCGATGATCTGCGCGGCTACGTGCGAGACGCCCGCGAGGCGGGCGTCTCAATCACTCGGATTGCTTCTGAGGCCGGTCTTTCTCGTCAGGGCGTTTACGACCTACTGGGGGAGCGACCTTCCGCATAGCGGCGTCGAACTCCCCTTTGGTCGGGACCGGTATCTCAAGGCCCTTGTCGGTCTTCTGCTTACGACGCTCCTCAGCCACACAGACAGGCTAGCTGGCGAGTCCCCGCGTCTCCCTGAGCAACACCCCCGGATCGATCTTCAGGGCTTCTGCGAGCAGCACAACCGAGTTGATCCGAGGACAGAGCTTGCCGCTCTCCCACTCCGCGACCCGGCGCTGACTCCGCCCCATGCGCTCAGCCAGCTCCCGCTGACTGAGCCCTGCTTTGCGTCGAGCAATACGGAGGTTCCAGCCGAACCGCTCGGCGACCGTCGCGAACGTGATGCCCTCGCCAGTCATGCCAGCCCCAATTCGTTGAGGTAGAGGGCCGCTCGGGTGGGCAACACAGCCCCTTCGCACCGAAACAGCAACCCGCCTTGGACGAGTTCCCGCACCGCCCTTTCGATCCCGTCGCGTTGACTGAAGTCCTCGGGATCGCCGAGTTCACGGATCAGATCGCTTAGCCGCAGCGTGGCCGGATGGGTCTCGATTACGTGAGAGAGAACCGCTCTCTCGACCTGTTGATCCTCGCCAGCGTTGCCCGCTGACTTAGCCTTGTCCTGCATGGGAAGCACCCCTTCCTGTGCAAAGGCCGGGGCGTCTGTGTCCGCAGCGTCCCGGCCGCTGTTTGTTGTGGCGCAGGAAGCTAGGTCGGCTCAGGGACCGAAAACGCTTCTACAGAGAAGGGATAGGCGTGACCGACGTCACCGAGCGATGACGCCCGCCTCGGCGGCCGGGGCGGCGTAGGCGGCGGCGAGCGTCATAACCGTCTCGTGGGCGTTGAGGCCGCTGGGGTTGGGGACCACCCAGAGCGCCGCGCCGGACCAGCGGACGGCGCTGTCGAGCGTCTCCGGCTGCCGGCCCAGGACCGCGCCGCGCTCGCCGAAGGCGTCGCGGTAGGCGGAGATGCCGGCGATCGCGACGACCGCCGGCCGGTGCTCGGCGACGAATCGCAGCAGCCGCTCGCCTCCCTCGCGCAGCTCCTCGCGGGAGAGCTCGGAGGCACGGGCGGTGGCCCGCCGGACGAGGTTGGTGATCCCGACGCCCCGCCCCACCAGGTGGGCACGGTCGGCGTCGCTCATCCCGGCGACCCGGTCGACCTCGTACTCGGTGATCCCCGCCGCGGCCAGCGCCGGATAGAAGCGGTTGGTGGGATGGGCGAAGTGGGTCTGGACCGCGGCCGTCCAGAGACCCGGGTTGATGCCGACGAACAGAAGCTTCAGGTCCGGCCCGACGAGATCGGGGACCTCCTGCCCCCGAAACGCCTCCAGCTCCGCCCGCGTGAACCGCACGTCCGCGATCGGAAAGCTCAGTTCGCGCAGCGTTTGCAGAGGCCGCGCAGGACGACGTCGTGCTCGGAGATCTCGAAGGGAACCTGGCTGGAGACGCGGCCGATCGCCCGCTCGAGATCGCGGTCCTCGAAGGTCTCCATCCGGCCGCAGCCGCGGCAGATCGCGTGATGATGGTGATGGCCGTCGGGCTCGACCCGCTCGTAGCCGGCGGTGCCGCGGCTCATCTCCATCCGCCGCACCAGGCCGAGCTCCTCGAACTGCTCCAGCGCCCGGTAGATGCTGGCGCGGCCGACCCGCGGTTTGCGGCTGCGCAGCTCGTCGTCGAGATCGAGCGCGGTGACCGCGCAAGCGTGCCGGGCGAGCGCCTCGATCACCGCGGTGCGGGCGCCGCCGCGCCGCAGCCCGGCGGCGCGCAGGGTGGCGTGCGCGTGCTCGGCCCAGGAGCTTTCGGTCGCGGTAGCCATCTCAGCTGATCGTAGCCCCCGTCTCCCGTCGAACGAGCCCGGAAAGAAGGTGGCGCGCCTGCCCGGCCCCCACCGCCGCCAGGTAGGCGGCGAGGATCGCCAGCGCCACCGAGGCGCCGCCGGCGGTACCGAGGTAATAGGAGCAGTAGAGGCCGGCCAGCCCGGACAGCACCGCGATCGCCACCGCCACCAGCATCATCGGCAACGCCCGCTCGGTCAGCTCCCGCGCCGCCGCGGCGGGGCCGACGAAGACGGCGACCACGAGCAGGTTGCCGAGACCCTGGACGGCGACGACGATCGCCGCGGCCAGGAGGACCACCAGCACCGCTTCGGTAGCGCCCGGTCGGACGCCGAGGGCGCGGGCGCCGTCGAGGTCGAAGCCGACCGCGAGCAGGCGGGGGTGGAAGAGCGCCAGGGCGGCGAGGACGATCAGCGCCAATGCCGCCGCCGCGATCAGGTCGCCGTCGGAGGGGCCGAGGATGTCGCCGAACAGCAGCCCCTGCAGCCCCGGCGGCGAGTCCGGCGAGAGCGCCAGCAGCACGCCGAGCCCGAACAGGGTGGTGACGACGACGGCGACCGCGACCTCCCGGCTCACCCCCGGCACCCGCGAGATCGCGACGATCGCCAGTGCCGCGACCGCGATCGCCGGCCCGGCCCCGAGCAGCAGCGGCACCCCGGCGAGGGTCGCCAGCACCAGGCCGGGGAAGATCGAGTGGGCCAGCGACTCGGCGGCGTAGGAGAGGCGATAGAGGACGACCCAGCAGCCGAGCGCTCCGCCCGCGATACCGAGCAGGGTCATCTCGGCGATCGCCCGCCGCATGAACTCGTCTTGGAAGGGCTCGAACATGGCTAATGGTGGTGATGGTGGGGCGGCAGGATCGCCCGCCCGCCCTCGCCGGGCAGCTCGACGATCGCGCCGCCATAGGTCTTCTCGAGAACGTCGAGGTCGAGCACCTCGTCGGGCGCGCCGCAGGCGACCTGGGCGCGGTTGAGGCAGAGGACGCTGTCCCAGCGCCGCGCCTGCTCGAGATCGTGGGTCGCGATCATGATCCCGTGGCCCTCCTTCGCGAGGATGGCGATCAGCTCTTCCAGCCGTTCGGCGCTGGGATGGTCGAGGCCGGAGAAGGGCTCGTCGAGGAGCAGCACCTGCGCCTCCTGGACCAGGCTGCGGGCGATCAGGACGCGCTGGCGCTGGCCGCCGGAGAGCTTGCCGAAGGTGG
>JALYWY010000355.1 GCA_030852475.1 Actinomycetota bacterium
GCCCTGCTCGGGCCCAGCGGCTCGGGCAAGTCGACCCTGTTGCGGGTGATCGCCGGCCTCGAGCAGGCCGACGAGGGGACGGTGATGATCGCCGGCGAGGACACGACCCACCTGCGGGTCCAGGACCGCAACGTCGGCTTCGTCTTCCAGCACTACGCCGCCTTCAAGCACATGACGGTCTACGACAACGTCGGCTTCGGCCTGAAGATCCGGGGCGCCGACAAGCGGGCGATCCAGACCCGCGTCGAGGAGCTGCTGGCGCTGGTCCACCTCGAGGGCTTCGCCCACCGCTTCCCGAACCAGCTCTCCGGCGGCCAGCGGCAGAGGATGGCGCTGGCCCGGGCGCTCGCGGTGCAGCCGCGGGTCCTGCTCCTCGACGAGCCCTTCGGCGCGCTCGACGCCAAGGTGCGCAAAGACCTGCGGACCTGGCTGCGGCGGCTCCACGACGAGATGCACGTGACGACGATCTTCGTCACCCACGACCAGGAGGAGGCGATGGACGTCGCCGAGCAGCTGGTGGTGATGAACGACGGCCGGGTCGAGCAGTCGGGCAGCGCCGACGAACTCTACGACCACCCCGCCAACGAGTTCGTGATGAGCTTCGTCGGCGAGGTCAACCGGCTCGGCGACGCCTTCGTCCGCCCGCACGACATGGAAATCGTGCACGACCCCGACGATCGCACCCAGGAGGGGCTGGTGCAGCGGATCGTCACCCTCGGCTTCGAGGTCCGGGTCGAGCTCGTGCTCTCCGACGGGACCGAGATCTGGGCGCAGCTGACCCGCTCCGAGCTGCAGCGGCTCGAGCTGCGCGAGGGCCAGATCGCCTATCTGCGCCCGATCCAGGCAAAAAGCTTCAACGGTTCGCCTCCGTCCAACTCCCGAGGGGCTTCGACTCCCCTCGGGTCCCAGGACGGTGGCGACGCAGGTCTACCTGCAGCCGTCTGAAGGGGCGACGGGGTGGGGCGTCTTCTTGCCGGGTGACGCCTCACCCCACTTCGCCACTCATCAGCAGCAGTGTTCAGCTGGAGCGCTCACGGGACAATAGGCGCTTCAACCAGCGAGGCGTCAGGGCTTCGATTCCCTCCTTCATGGAAGGCTCCATCGACATCATCGGGCTTGGCCGTTTCGGCTTTAGCTGGGGAGTGGGTTTTTCGGTCTGTTTCATCGAGCCTCCTATGAGCTCATTGCAATAGCGACGATCCAGAGCACTACCTCGATTGCCAGCAAGAGGCTGGCGATTTGAAAGAAGACAAAAAGTTTCTCAAGATCTTTCTGGTTTAGCAAGTAGCTGCCGTGCATATGAAGTGAAAGCTCTTGGTGCAGCTCCTCGATTGGAGCCGGCTTCGCAGACTCGATGTAGGTCGAGATGACATCGGGTGAGCTGGCCGTGATCTCCCACTTGCGCGGCCAGAGAACCGCGAGCGAGGCTGCCGCCACTCCGGTGAAACCCGCAAGCGCCAACCAGGCGAAGAAGCCGGGGTCTCCACTGTGGAGAGCTTGCGTTCCAAGGAACGAAGTCGTAATCGCTGCCGTTGAAAGCAGAAGTCCGGCGCGATTGCGAACGTTGTCGATGAGCGCCTGCTGCTCGGACAAGGCTCGCACCGCCTCGTCGTAGGCGACTTTGTAGAGCTGTTCGGCTGCCACCTCGGACTAAGGGCCAAGGAGCTCATTCTCTCCCCCGTCCTTTGGCCCGGCATCCCATTTCCGCAGTCTCTCTGCTATTCTTGACTTAATTGATCTACAAATACGGAAAGGAGACCGAGTGAGCAAGCGAGTAGCCACCACCACGTTCCGCTCGAGGGGCCGGCTGACCGGGCTGGTGCGGGACGAGCACCCGGCCGGGACCGGGCAGAACCGGACCACCCAGACCGACAACCGGGAGTCGGCGCTGAACGGCGCCGACGAGGCGCTCTTCTACCGGGCACGGTTGATCCTCGGAGACTCCCTCCCCCGCCCCCAGCGCTGACACCGGGGGCGGGATCACGGGAGTCGTACGGATCTGCCACGCTTCGCGGCATGAGCGCGCAAGAGCAGTCGGGCGAGCCGATCACCCAAGCCGGAATCGAAGAGCTGAAAGCCGAACTGGCCGAGCTGGAAGGGCCGGCGCGGCAGAAGATGGCGGAGCGGATCAAGGTCGCCCGCGAGGAGGGCGACCTCAAGGAGAACGCCGAGTATCACACCGCCAAAGAGGATCAGGCGCACATGGAGACGCGGATCAAACGGCTCCAGGAACGACTGCGCAACGCGGTCG
>JALYWY010000373.1 GCA_030852475.1 Actinomycetota bacterium
GTCGACGCCGGCTGGTACCCCTACGCGGCCCAGATCGGCCAGACCGGGAAGACGGTGGCGCCGAAGCTGTACCTCGCCGCCGGCGTCTCCGGGGCGATCCAGCACAAGGTCGGGATGCAGAACTCGGAAAACATCCTTGCGATCAACAAGGACCCGAACGCGCCGATCTTCGAGTTCTCGGACCTCGGCGTGGTGGGCGACCTGCACAAAATCGTCCCCAAGCTGACCGAGGCGATCAAAGCCAAGAAGGGCTGACGTTTCCGGGGGCCCCTTCTGGGGTCCCCGGCCTTTGTCCACCTGAGGAAAACAAGGAGTCCGACAAATGGCAGTTGCACCGAGTGAGTTTCCGCCGCCCTTCGATTCGGACAGCGTCATCGCGGCGCCGACGGATCCCGAGGACGAGCGAATCGAGGTTGGCATCGCGATCGTCGGCGGCGGGCCCGCCGGGCTCGCCTGCGCCAACAAACTCATGCAGCTGCTCGAGAACGAGCCCGAGCTGACCGAGAAGCTGGGTGAAGTTCCCGTCGCGGTGATCGAGAAGGGCAAAGTCGCCGGAGCCCATCTGCTCTCCGGCGCCAACGTCGACCCCTCGGCGATGGAACGGCTCTTCCCCGACCTGCCACCGGCGGAGTGGCCGCCGGTTTACCAGGAGGTGACGAAGGACGCGACGTACTTCCTCACCAAGAGCAAAGCCTTCCCGCTGAAGCCGCCGCCGCCCAACTTCCGCAAAGAGGGGACCTACACGATGTCGGTCTCCAAACTTGGTCGCTTCCTCGCCGAGAAAGCCGAAGAGGCCGGTGTCTACATCCTCACCGAGACCGCGGCGACCCAGCTGCTGGTCGAGGACCGGATCGTCAGGGGCGTGCGCTCCGGCGATCGCGGCCGCGGCAAAGAGGGCGAAGAGCTGGGCAACTTCGAGCCCGGCTCCGACGTCGTCGCCAAGGCGACGGTCCTGGCCGAGGGCACCATCGGCCACCTCACCTATGCAGCGATGGACTACTTCAACCTGCGTGAGGGCTCCGACCCGCAGGTCTGGGAGCTCGGGGTGAAGGAGATCTGGGAGGTCCCGAAGCCGCTCGACCGGGTCATCCACACGCTCGGCTGGCCGCTGCGCTGGAGCCCCCGCTACAAGGAGGCCGGCGGCAGCTTCATCTACCCGATGGGCGAGGACAAGGTCTGCTTCGGCCTCGTCGTCGGTCTCGACACCACCGACGCCACCTTCTCGGTCCACGACGCCCTGCAGGAGTTCAAGACCCACCCCTTCATCAAGAAGATCATCGAGGGCGGCAAACGGGTCGGCTGGGGCGCGAAGACGATCCCTTCAGGCGGCTACTGGGCACTGCCGAAGCGCTTCTCCGTACCGGGGATGCTGATGGCCGGCGATGCAGCCGGGATGGTCAACATCGCCGAACTCGCCGGCGTCCACTACGCGATGCACGCGGGGATGTACGCGGCGGAAGCGATCGTCGAGTCCCTGAAGAAGGACATCGACTCGGTCAACTTCGAAAACTACGACGCGATGATCCGCGACTCGGTGATCGAGAAGGACCTCTACCGCTCGCGGAACATGAAGCAGCCGCTGACCAAGGGCCTGATCTTCGGCGGCATGATGGGTAGCGCCATGGTTGCGACCAAAGGCGCCTTCCCCGGCGGCCACTGGAAGATCGAGGACAACGCCGAGATCCCGGTCTTCGAGGGCAAGGCGGCGGACAGCTACCCGCAGGCCGACAACGAACTCACCTTCAACAAGCTCGACTCGGTCTTCCTCTCCGGTAACGCCACCCGCGACGACGCCCCCAACCACGTCCGCATCCAGACCCATGTCCCCCGCGAGGTCGCCCAGACCTGGGTGTCGATGTGTCCTGCCCAGGTCTACGAGATCCCCGAGGACCAGCTCGAGAACGGTGCGGCCGAGGTCGACGTCCACGTCACCGCCTCCAACTGCGTCCAGTGCGGTGCGATCACCGCCAAGGGCGGCCGCCTCACCCTCCCCGAGGGCGGCGACGGCCCGCTGTATCAGGAGACCTGAGCCAAGGACGGAGAACGGGCGGTCAGGCCGGCCGTTCTTCCGTCTGAAGCAACGCGGCGCCGTCGAAGATCTGGGAAGTGCTTGCGGCGGTCGGGGCGAAGTCGAGGGTGCTGCGACGGCGAGGCGCGGCGAGAACGGTCCACTCGTCGCATCCCGCGAAGGCCTCGTCTAGGCGCTGGGCCATCGTGCTGCGGGGGCGGTCCTGGTCGAAGATCTGCTCAGACATGGCTTCTCCGTCTGTGTAGGGGGGTTGCCAAAGCTTCCCCCGCCGATCGGACGAAAAATATGCTCTTTGCGAGTAGTTGGGAACGCTTGTTCGTTCAGATGCTCAGGGGGAAGTCGCAAAGTCGGCGATCTCTTTGGCCACGCGCTCGGGCTGATCGAGCGGAACGAAGGTGCCGGCGTCCGGAATTTGCACCAGCTCGGCGTTGCCGGCTTCGCCTGCGAGGCGCTCCGCGTATGAGAGCGGGAAGACCTTGTCGCTCGGCGCCCAGAGCAGCCGGATCGGCAGCTGCGAGCCGCGCAGCTTCTCAGCTGCCGCCAGCGTGTGGCGCTTGTTCATCCCGGCGGTGACCTTCCCCGCGTCCCGGAGGATCTTCGAGTCGCTCTTGGCCGGCTCCATCCAGGAGGCGATCAGCTCGTCCGGGATCTTGGTCTTGGCGAAGGGGGCGAAGGCGCGGCGGGCAATCGCTTCGATCCGGAACGGCGCCGAGATCAGCAGCATTCCCCCCGGCAATTTCGCGATCGGCGGCATCGCCTTGAACGGCCCCGGCGGGAAGTTCTCGTGGGTATCGCAGTTGGTCAGCACCAGTCGGCCGATTCGGTCCGGATACGTCGTCACCAGAACCTGGGAGATCGCGCCGCCGGAGTCGTTGCCGACGATCGTCACGTCATCGAGCTCGAGCTTGGTGAGGAAGTCGGAGATCAGCCGGGCCAGGCCAGGGGGGGAGAGGTCGGCATCCGGGTTCATGGGGGTCCGGTGCGCGGCCAGCGGCCAGTCCGGCGCGATGCAGCGGAAGCGGTCGGAGAGGCTGTCGACGACTCCCTCCCAGAGGCGGCTGTCGACCAGATAGCCGTGGACGAATACGACCGGCTTCCCCTCGCCCGCCTCCCGGTAGCGGATCGTCCCCTGTGGAAGTTGAACTTCTTTGTGCTGGTCCGTCACGATGCCTCCTTTGGCTGATGTGCCCATCTAACATACATACTGTATGCATGTAAATCCAGAGCCCAGACGCACGCAGGCGGAAAGGACGCAGGCCACGCGCGAGACGTTGATCTCCGCCGCCCGCACTCTCTTCACCCAGCGCGGCTACGAGAACGTGGGTACGGAGGAGATCGTTCGCACCGCCGGCGTCACCCGCGGCGCTCTCTACCACCAGTTCGGGGACAAGGCCAGCCTGCTCGAGGCCGTCTACGAACGGATCGAGGCGGAATCCACCGAGCGGGTCGCCCGGATCGTCCTCGGCTCGGAGCTGCACAGCCCGCTGGAGGCGATGAAGGCCGGCGTGGAGGCGTTCCTGGACGAGTGCGCGAAGCCGGAGCTGCGCCAGATCGCCCTCCACGACGCGCCGGCGGTGCTGGGCTGGGAGCGCTGGCGCGAGATCGGCGCCGCCAACGGCCTCGGCCTGATCGAAGCGAGCCTGGCGGCGGCGATCGAGGCGGGTGAGATCCGCGACCTGCCGGTGAAGCCACTCGCGCACCTGCTGATGGGGGCGCTGGACGAGGCGGCGATGCTGCTGGCGCGGGACGAGCGACCGCAAAGCCGGGAAGAGGTGACCGAAGTCCTAGTGGCTCTGCTCGAGAGCTTCGCGGTCGAGAGGGCCTAGCGGGCCGGCCAGGCGCCGGGACTCCTTCTGCGCGTACATCCGCACGTCGGCGAGTCGCATCGCCTCGCCCGGCGAGTCCGCCTCCTCCGGGACCGAGGCGACTCCCCAGGCGGCGCTGAGATCGAACCCGCTGCCGCGGGAGGTGAGCGCTTCGGCTGCGCGGACCGCAAGCGCGTCGCGCTCCGTCCGCCCTTGGTCGGCCAGGCCCCTCTCGACCATGACCACGAACTCGTCGCCCCCGAGCCGGTAGGCCGCGGCCTCCGTCCCGATCGCTTCCCCCAGGCGCCTCCCCAGCAGCCGCAGCATCTTGTCGCCCTCGGGATGGCCGAAGGTGTCGTTGTAGTGCTTGAAGCCGTTGAGGTCGAGCAGGATCACGGTCAGCGGCGACGTCGGTCGCTCCCGTTCCTCGATGTCCATCTGCAGTCTGGCCTGGCTGCCGAGGCCGGTCAGCGGATCGGTGCGAACCTGCTCGAGCAGGCGCTTGTTCTCGCGCAGGCTGAGCGCCAGGCGTCCGATCACCGCCAGCATGGTCGCCGACCAGAGCACGGTCGTCAGAGCGCTGGCGTGGTCGAAGTACTGCATGGCCACGAGCCCGACCATCGCCGCCGCGACGATCCCGGGGATCACCATTTCCCGCCAGCCGTCGAAGCGGGCGTCGGGGCGGATCCGGGCCGCCTGCGGTTGCCAGGCCGCGAGCCCGAGGAGGACGGCCGAGATCAGGTAGATCGGTTCGACCCAGTCGCCGCCGGGGACGGTCGCTTCGTAGGCCTGCAGGGTGAAGGCGACGTCGGCGACGGCCATCGCGGCGAGGCCGGAGAGCAGCAGCGACCAGGTCCTGCCGGGCCGCCAGCGGGTGAGGGCGATGATGCCGACCACCAGCGCGGTCAAGACGATGTCGCCGAAGGGGTAGGCAAGGGTGGTCGCGACTTCGATCGCGGTGCCGCTGGTCCGCTCGGCGACGAACTCGAAGACGAGGGCCGCGCCCAGCGCCCCCGCCCCGAGGGCGGCGATGAGGCCGTCCATCCAAAGCCGGGAGTCGAGCTCCCTCGCCCGGGCGCGGACCAGCAGGTAGAGGCCGAGCACGGCGAGGGGGTAGAAGGCGAGATAGCCGACGTCGGCGGGGGAGGGATAAGGCGCCGAGGGGTTGCCTTCGATGTAGAGGGTCCACCAGATCTCGCCGGCCGCCCAGGCGAAGATGGCGGCGGTGATCGCGAGCCAGGCGGCGCGCTCGGGCCCGCCCTGCAGCGCCCTGGTCAGGCAGGCAACGCCGGCGCTGACCACCACCGCGTCGTAGGTGACTCCGTTGATCGCGACGTCGAGGCCCGCCCCGCCGATTCCCAGCCAGTCGTGGAGGATCACGAGGGCCGTACCGCCGAAGAGGACCGCTGCAATTACGCGTCGCACTAGGGACCTATCGGCAAGGCTTGCGCGGTTCTCTAGACTTAGTCGAGATGAAGGCAGGAATCCACCCCAATTACACGCTTGCCAACGTGCACTGCTCGTGCGGCAACCAGTTCTACACGCGCTCCACGAAAGAGGACCTGCATGTAGAGCTCTGCTCCGAGTGCCACCCCTTCTACACGGGCAAGCAAAAGCTGGTCGACACCGGTGGTCGCGTCGAGCGTTTCCAGCGCCGCGCCGCCAAGCACAGGGCTGGGAAGTAGCCCGTGAGCCCGCCGGAGGGCTCGGCACCGACCTCTCACAACGGCTCCTCCACCAACGGAGGAGACCCTGTGCGCATGCCCGATGGGGCGCTGGTCGCCAAGCGCGACGCGCCCATCGGGGGCCAGGCCGTCCTCGAGGGCGTGATGATGCGCGGCATCTCCGTCTGGGCGGTTGCCGTCCGCACCCCGGAGGGGCAGATCGACGTTCAGTCCGAGCCGCTCGTGCCCTGGGCGCAGCGGCACCGGATCTGGCGACTGCCGGTGATCCGCGGCGTCGTCGCCCTCGGCGAGTCGCTGAAGATCGGCTTCAAAGCCCTCGCGATGTCCGCCAACGCGCAGCTGGAGGAGGACGACGAGGGCAACAAGGAGGAAATCGGGGGCTGGATCTGGGGGATCACGATCTTCTTCTCGATGCTGCTGGCGGTCGGGCTCTTCTTCGTCATCCCGGTCGGCCTCACCAGCCTGATCAAGGACGAGCTCGGCTCGGCCCTGCTCTTCTGGCTGGTCGAGGGGATCCTCCGCACCGCGATCTTCATCGGCTACATCCTCGCGATCAGCAAAATGCCGGATCTGAGGCGGGTCTTCGAGTACCACGGGGCCGAGCACAAGACGATCTCCTGCTACGAGGCCGAAGACGAACTGGTGCCCTCGCGGGCGAAGCTCTACTCGCGCCTGCACCCGCGCTGCGGGACCAGCTTCCTGCTGATCGTGATGGTGCTGGCGATCTTCGTCTTCGCCCCGATCGGCCTGCCCGAGTGGTACTGGCTGGTGCTCTCGCGCATCCTCGGGATCCCGCTGATCGCCGGCCTCTCCTACGAGGTGATCAAGTGGGCCGGCAAGAACCGCCGCAAACGCTGGGTGCGGGCGGTCATGTGGCCGGGGCTGATGCTGCAGAACCTGACCACCCGCGAGCCCGACGAAGAGCAGCTCGCGGTGGCGATCGCCTCCCTCAACGCGGTGCTGGCTCGGGAGAACCCCGAGGACGCGGCGAAGAAGCCCGCGATCGAGATCGTCGCCTAGCGGCCGTCCCGCTCTAGTCTTCGAGCGATGATCGAGCAGCTCGTCGAGCAGATAGAAGCGCGCTTCGCGGAGCTCGAGGCGCAGATGTCCGACCCGGAGGTGATCTCCGACCGGGCGCGCTACGCCGAGGTCGGGCGCGAATACCGCGAACTGCAGCCCGCCAACGAGCTGGCGGCGCGCTGGCGGACGCTGCGCGACGACCTCGAAGGGGCGAGAGAGCTGCTGGCCGAGGGCGAGGACGAGGAACTGCGGCGGGTGGTCGAGGAGGCGCCGGCGCAGCTGGAGGGGCTGGAAGAGGAGATCCGCCTGGCGATGGTCGAGCGCGACCCCAACGACGCCAAGAACGTGATCGTCGAGATCCGCGCCGGCACCGGCGGGGACGAGGCGGCGCTCTTCGCCGGCGACCTGTTCAAGATGCTCACCCGCTACGCCGACGAGCGCGGTTTCTCCACCGAGGTGCTCTCGCAGTCGGCTTCGGAGGCGGGCGGCTTCAAGGAGGTCACCTTCGAGGTCAAGGGCGAGGGCGCCTACTCGGTCTTCAAGTTCGAGGGCGGCACCCACCGGGTGCAGCGCGTGCCCGAGACCGAGTCGCAGGGCCGGATCCACACCTCGACCGCGACGATCGCCGTCCTCCCCGAGGCCGAGGAGGTCGAGGTCGAGATTGACCAGAACGACCTCCAGATCGACGTCTACCGCTCCTCCGGTCCCGGCGGCCAGTCGGTCAACACCACCGACTCGGCGGTACGGATCACCCACAAGCCGACCGGGGTCGTCGTCTCGATGCAGGACGAGAAGTCCCAGCTGCAGAACCGCGAGCGGGCGATGCGGGTGCTGCGGGCGCGGCTCTACGAGCGCGAGCTGGCCGAGCAGCAGGCGAAGGTGGCCTCGGAGCGCAAGGCCCAGGTCGGCAGCGGCGAGCGCTCGGAGAAGATCCGCACCTACAACTTCCCCCAGGGCCGCGTCACCGACCATCGGATCAAGCTGACCTCCCACAACCTCGAGGGGGTGCTGGCGGGTCAGCTGGGCGAGTTCACCGACGCGCTCTCCGCCGAGGAGAAGCGTCAACGCCTCGAGGCGGCGGCTTCGGCTGCCGCTTGAGACCGGTGGCGACGGTGACTGGCGCAAGCGTGCGCGAGGCGCTCGACGCGGCGGTCGACGCGCTGGAGGCGGCGAGCGTCGATGACCCGCGGCTGGACGCGGAAGTGCTGCTGGCCGAGGCGAGCGGGCTGAGTCGGGCGACGCTGGTGGCGGATCCCGGCGCGGAGGTGCCGCCGGCGGCTGGACGCCGGTTTGGCGAGATGGTGCGACGGCGCCTGCGGCGCGAGCCGGTTGCCTACATCCTCGGCAGCAAAGGGTTCCGCAACCTCGAGCTGGCGGTGGACCGGCGGGTGCTGGTGCCGCGGCCCGAGACCGAGTTGCTGGTCGAACTGGCTTTGGAGATGGAGCCGGTGAGCGTGCTCGACGTCGGCACCGGCTCCGGCGCGATCGCCCTCGCGGTCGCCGACGAGCTGCCGGGATGCGCGGTGACCGCAACCGACACCTCGCCCGCAGCGCTGGAGGCCGCGCGAGAGAACGCGCAGCGGTTGGGCTTGGCTGAGCGCGTCCGCTTCCTCGAAGGCACCCTGCCGGAGGGCGAGGGCTTCGACCTGATCCTCGCCAACCTCCCCTACGTCGCCGAGCGCGACTGGCCGTCCTTGCAGCCCGAGGTCACCCAGTGGGAGCCCCGGGAGGCGCTCCTCGCCGGCCCCGACGGCCTCGACGCCTACCGCGCCTTCATCCCCAGGTGTGGTCGAGGTGGGGGAGGGGCAGGCGCCGGCGGTGGCGGAGCTCTTCCAGGCGGCGGGATTTGAGGGGATCGAGACGCGGCAGGACCTGGCCGGGATCGAGCGCGTCGTCATCGGACGTCCGGGTAGGGAGGCGGCGTGAGCGAGCTGATCCGACTGCAGAGCGGCGAGGCGCAGGTCGCGCGCAAGGCGCTGGAACGGACCGTCTCCAGCGGCGGCGTCGCCATCTTTCCCTCCGACGGCCTCTACGGGCTCGCCTGCGACCCACTCGACGCGGGGGCGATCGCGAAGATCCACCGGCTCAAGGGCCGCGACGACGGCAAACCCTCGGCCGTCATGTACTTCTCGCCGCTGGCGATCCGGGAGCTGGTCTCGGGACTCGGGCCGCGGACCAAAGCGGCGGTCAGCGCCTTGCTGCCCGGGCCGGCGACCCTCGTCGTCGCCAACCCGCAGCGGCGTTACCCGCTCGCCTGCCGGCAGGATCCCGAACGGCTTGGCATCCGCCTGATCGGCGGGCCGCTGGCGGGAACGATGTCGCCCGTCTTCCAGACCTCGGCCAACCTCAGCGGTGAGCCGGCGCCGTCTCGCTTCGAGGACGTCCCCGACTCGATCGTCGATGGCGTCGACCTGGCGATCGACGGCGGTGAGCTGCCGGGCCTGCCCTCGACCGTGGTCGACATCGCCGCGATCGACGAGGACGGCTCCTGGCGGGTGCTCCGCGACGGCGCACTCTCGCCGGGTGACCTGGCGAGCAAGCTCGCCTCGGTCGGCCTCGGTTGAGGGCTCGCTAGCAGCCGGGCTTGCCGCGGTAGGGCAGGCGGACGCGGATCTGGGAGCGGTTGTCGTTCTCGTTCGACTCGAAGAGGTGCTCTCCCGGGTCGACGATCATCCGGTAGACGAAGCAGCCGCGCAGGCCGGCGACGTCGATCCACTGCTGGTGGTAAGCGGCGGGATAGATGTCCGACCAGCCGACCGAGGTGCCCAGCTTGACCCGGTCGCGGAAGGGATCCTGGTTGCAGCCCGGGTAGATCCGGCGGGGGGGAGAGCGGCGGCCGGCCTGGGTGCGGGTGAGGTCGCGCAGGCAGTAGTTGAGCTTGGGGCTGGTGCGGACGACGTCGCCGAGCGTCCCGTCGGGGAGCACCCGGATCAGCTCGAAGGTCGCCAGCTGGTGGACCTTCCAGTAGGAGCCGCCGAAGTAGGTGCCGACGTAGGTGAATCGCAGCTTCGCGCCGCTGGGCACGGTGATGTGTCCGCCGCCCTTTTTGTAGATGCGCTGGTTGGTCTTCATGCTGCGCGGGCCGTCGCGGCGGCCGCGCAGCTCCATCGGCCCCAGGCCGCGGCTCTGCACGTCGCTGGTCGCCCGCAGTCGCACCTGGCTGCCCGCGGTCTGCACGTAGAGCTCGCTTGGCGGGGCGATCTTCAGGTTGGGGCAGAGGAGGAACTGCGCTTCCGGTCCGGTGCACGGGTTGTCGATCTCCGCTCCGCTCGCCGCCGCAGGAGTCAATGCGGCGAGGGCGGCAAGGACGAGCAGGAGGCGGCGCATGGCCGCAAAGCTATCCAAGTGCTTCGAGGACATGCGCGTCAAGCGGCTGGCGGCGCCCCTTCACCTCGATCGCCCCCAGCGAGCGCGAGCGCGCCCCCGGCAACTGCCGCAGCGTCGCCGCCCCGACCACCACCTCGCCGACCGGCGCCGCCGACTCCAGCCGCGCCGCCGAGTTGACCGCGTCGCCGATCACGGTGTAGCTGCGCCCGCCGCTGGCGCCGAGGACGCCGACCACCGCCTCGCCGCTGTTGACGCCGATCCGGAAGCAGGGCCAACCTGGGTTGTCGGCGGCGACCGCTGCGGTGGCGGCTCGGATCTCGAGCGCGGCGGCCGCGGCGCGACGGGCGTGGTCGGGTTGGTCGCCCCGGGTGTTGAAGGTGGCCATGAAGGCGTCGCCCATCAGCCGCTCGACCTCGCCGCCGTGGTTGCGGACCACCGGCGGGATCGCGCGCTCGAAGTAGGCGTTCAGCATCGCCGAGACCTCGGCCGGGTCCCGTCCCTCCGAGAAGGAGGTGAAGCCGGCGAGATCGGCGAAGATGACGCTCACCTCGCGCCGCCCGCGCGCCGTCTCCTCCATGTAAAGAGCCGAGAAGCGCTCCTCGCGCCACTCACGCCGAGCCGCCAGCGCGACCAGCCCGAAGGCGGTCAGCATCAGCACGTGCCACTCCCACCAGCTCGCGTGCCAGTTGCGCGAGAGGGCGGTTTGCAGGATCGCCTCGCCGAGCAGGACGAAGCTGACCGCCACCATCAGCGCCAGGAGCCGGGAGGTGTCGGCGGCCAATCGCCAGTAGCGGGCGGCCGCCAGGAGATAGAGGAATGCCGCGACCACCGCCGGCACGACGAGAGCTCCGCTGGCGCTCTCGATGCTGGTCTCCTCGTCGAGCGGTCCGATCCCGACCAGCGTCGCCACGGTCCAGATCGCCATCGCGCCGATCAGCAGGGCGGCGCCGGTCCGCCGGTGGGCGGAGAGGGTGCGGTAGCGCCGCGAGAGGGCATCGGAGGCGGAGAGGGCGGCGATCACCGAGGCGACCACCAGCCCGAGCGGCACCGCGATCACGAAGCCGAGGTTCGGCGCGTCGAGCAGGACGCCGGGAGTCGCCAGCGCGTGCAGCCCGAGGAAGCCGGCGCTGCAGAGGAAGGTCAGCGAGACCAGGCCGAGGCGGAGGTCCCCGCGCCGCTCGGCCGCCTCGCCGGTCGCATAGGCGAGAGCGCCGGTGACGATCGCGGCGCCGAGGACGAGCCAGAAGTGGGCTCGGTGGTCCTCCCAGGCGACGTCTAAATGCGGGTTCGCCAGCAGCAGCGCGAACCCCGCCGCGGGCAGCAGGACGGCGGCGGCGACCAGTCCCGTGCCGCTGGTATGGTCGCTCGGGCTTCGCACGAGGGAACAGGATGAGCGAATTGCCCGACAACTTCCAGGAAGCGCCGCTGGCCGAGGTCGATCCCGAGATCGCCGGGGTCCTCGAGGCCGAGCTGAGGCGCCAGCAGCGGACGCTGGAGATGATCGCCTCGGAGAACTTCGTCCCGCAGGCGGTGCTGGAAGCGGTCGGCTCGGTGCTGACCAACAAGTACGCCGAGGGATATCCCGGCCGCCGCTACTACGGCGGCTGCGAGGAGGTCGACGTCGCCGAGCAGCTGGCGATCGACCGGGCCAAGAGCCTGTTCGGCGCCGAGCACGCGAATGTCCAGCCCCACGCCGGCGCCCAGGCCA
>JALYWY010000384.1 GCA_030852475.1 Actinomycetota bacterium
CGTGCTCCAGGGCCTGGCGCTGTGGTGGGTCGACCATCCCGAGGTGCCGCGCGAGCGAGTGGTCGCCACGGCGATGAACTCGCTCTGGATCGGCTTCGAACGCGCCTCCGCCGGCGAAGCCTGGACGCCGGCTCAGCTCGACCAGCCGGGGTAGCGGCCGCCGACCCGCCACCGCCAGGGCGGCTCCTCGGCGGCCGGGAACTCGTAGTGGTTGCGGCCCGGCAGCGCCTCCAGCGGGACCAGCATCGGATCGTCTTTGAGCAGGACGGCGGTGCCCAAGGCGGCATCGACGTCGGCCTGAGTGGCGCGGCGACCCACTCGTTCCCAGCCAAGCGTCGGGCGGTAGAGCCAGTAGACGACTTCCACCCAGCCGGAGGAGGAGCGATGGTCGACGACCTCGGTGAAGGCGGTGGTGCGACGGCCGGAGGCGGTGAGGTGGGGTCCGGTGGCGACGGCGCAGCTCTCGCGGCGGCAGCGGCGGAAGTCGACCGGCATCAGCGGCAGGCCGGAAGGTCCCGCCAGCGCCACCGGCGGCGGGGCCAAGGCGCGGGCGAGGCGCGCCAGCGGCCAGCCGTAGGCGGGGACCAGGGGGTGGTGGCGGCAACCATCGGGCAGGCGCGGCGCGCAGGCGATCTTCTTGCCCAGCGCTCCGGCGAGGCGCCGTCCGGCGTCGATTTCGCCGCCGCCGGCCACCGCCGAGATCGCGGCGACCAGGATCAGCGCGACGAGCGCGGCCAGGGCCGCCTGCTCGACGCTCGCCGAGCCGCGCTCGTTCTTCAGCAGCCTTCGCATCGGCCCGACGCTAGGTCGCTCCGGCGCACGGGTGGCGCGCAGAAAGTGCCGAATCCGAACCGGCGGAGAGTCGGTTCTGCTTACATGCAGAGAGATGGAGGGCTTCAACCTTTTTGGCGACCCCGAGGAGTTCCGCGCCCGCATGGAGGAGCTCTCCGAGCAGATGCAGTCCTCGCAGCGGGTCGCTTGGGCCGACAACGCGATCAAGCTCGCGGTCGAGATGACCGTCGCCTCGATCGGCCGCCTCGAGCTGACCGGCAACGCCGACGAACAGGCGATGCAGGTCCGCGACGCGATCCGCGTCCTCTTCCCCGAGGCCGTCACCCTCGTCCGTGAGGCGAGGGAAGGCCTCAGCTAGAGCAGCTCGGTGCGCAGCGAGTAGACCGCGCCGCGGCCGGCGGCGGCCCCCGCCAGCTCGACCGGGATCGCCACCAACATCGCCGGCAGCGCCAGGACGACGCTGGCGAGGGCGTCGATCCGTCGCTGCCAGGGCTCCGGCGCCGGCATCGAGGGAGCTCCCCTGAGGGCGCCGAGGGCGACGTTGTGGCCGAAGGTGACGCTGTTCAGCAGCGTCTGCCAGGTCGCGGCCAGGCTCGCCCCCGGCAGCCAGCGGCGAGACTTCACGACCTGGTCGCGGCTGGCGACCAGACGGCGGACCGACTCGAGCGTGAAGAGGTGCTGAGCCCCGGGCTGCAGGCCGAACCAGCCGGCGCCGCCAAGCGAGCAGGCGAAGCTGCCGCGATTGACGATCCGCAGGGTCTCGCCCTCGCGCAGCGAGTCCAGCTCGTGAAGCGCCTCCTCGGCTCCCCGGGGGAGGCCGGCGACGCCGAGCCCGCAGCTCTCGCAGCGGCGCACCGCCCCCGGCAGGCCGGGCTTCTCGCCGATCCAGCCGAAGAGCGGCTCCCCACAGGCGGGACAGGGTGGGTTTTCCGGGCCGGCGCCGGCCTCGAGGGGGACGACGCGGGTGCGCTCGGTCTGCTTCACGCCGATAGCGTACGGACCTCACCCCAGTTTCCACTTCCAGAGAAGGGATAGGAATGACCCGAGCGGAAACGCTGGAGCAGGAGTCGCGCTGGGCGCTGCCGGTCGCGATCGCGACGCTGCTCGCCGTCGCACTGATCATCGCCTCCGGGTTCGTCAACTCGGTCAGCGGCGACGGCGGGGCGGAGATCCTGCGCTCGGTCGAGGAAAACAAGGGCTCGGCGACGCTCTCGGGGCTGATGCAGGCGCTCGCCTTCGCCCTGCTCGTCCTTCCGCTCGTCTACCTCTTCCGCGCCGCCCGCGCCCGCAGCGAGCGGGTGCGCGGGCAGCTGATCGGCCTCGTCGTCGTCGCACCGCTGTTCCTGGCGCTCTCCGCGGGGCTGGCGCCGCTGGCGCAGCAGGAAGCCGCCGACGAGTTCGTCGCCGGCGAGGTGAAACCGGCGCTCACCCGGGCCGAGGCAAAAGACGAATGCAGCGAGGAACGAGACGATCTCGGCGAGGAGGACTTCGCCGAGGAGTTCGATCCCGAGAAAGGCGAGACGGCAGCGGCCGCCTGCGAAGACCGCAAGCTGGAAGACGACGCCGCCTCCGAGGCGCGGACCGATGCCTCCCTCGCCCCGGTGGCCACCGGCCTGGGTCTCGCCGGCGCCCTGGGCTTCGTGGTCGCCCTCTTCTACACCTGTCTCTGGGCGATGCGAACCGGCCTGCTGACCCGCTTCTGGGGCTCGCTGGGCATGGCGCTCGGGATCGCCACCCTGCTCGGGCTGCTTCCCTTCCTGCTGATCTGGCTCCTCTACGTCGCCTTCATGTTCCTGGGCCTGGTCCCGGGCGGCAAACCACCCGCCTGGGAGAGAGGCGAAGCGGTCCCCTGGCCCACGCCGGGCGAGAAGGCCGCGGCCGAACTGGAGCCGGAGGACGGCTGGGACGAGGCCGACGGGGAAGGTCCCCCGGAGGGGGAGGGCGGCGCTCCGAAACGGAAGCGCAAGCAGCGCGAGTAGCGCCGCAGCAGCGCTTTCTTGGCATATACCCATATAGATATATATTGAGGGCATGAGTCGATTGCCGACCACCGCCGATGCCTTCAACGCCGTCGCCGAGCCGCGACGGCGGCAGATCCTCGATCTCCTCGCCGGCCAAGAGAGACCGGTGAACGAGATCGTCGAGCTGACCGGGCTCGGTCAGCCCCAGGTCTCGAAGCACCTGCGGGTGCTGCGGGAGGTGGGCGCGGTGCAGGCGCGGGAGGAGGGACGGCGGCGGCTGTACAGCGTTGACGCCACGGCGCTCCGTCCCGTCTTCGACTGGGTCAGCCGCTACCAGCACCTCTGGGAGGAGCGGTTCGAGCGGCTGGACGACGTTCTGGAAGACCTGAAGAAGGAGGAAGTTGGAGATGACGATGACCGGTGACAAGAAAGCGACGCTGACGCTCCCGGCCGAGGACCAGATCCTCATCACCCGCGAGTTCGACGCACCCAGGCACCTCGTCTACAAGGCCTGGACGACGCCGGAGCTGGTGGCCCGGTGGTGGACCGCCAAGCGGGGAACCGCGAAGGGGATGGAGATCGACCTGCGGGTCGGCGGCCGCTGGCGCTACGCGATGGAGACCGACAACGGCCAGGAGGTCGCCTTCCACGGCGAATACCGCGAGATCGTCCCCAACGAGAAGATCGTCAGCACCGAGGTCTTCGAGGGCGCGCCCCTGCCCCCGGAGGAGCTCGAGGCGAACGCGACCCTCAACACGATCACCTTCGCCGAGGAGGACGAGCGCACCAAGGTGACGATGCTGATCCAGTGCCCGAGCAACGAGGTGCGGGAGGCGATCATCGCTTCCGGCATGGAAGACGGCCTCCAGGACGCCCTCGATCTGCTCGAGGAAGTCGCTCAGGGGCTGGAGGGAAGGTAGCTGCGGCGCGCCTTACCCTTTGGCGATCAGTCAACCCCCGCTTAGAGCCGCATATCTACTCGGTGCCCTGTTTGCGATCGCGCTCGGGCTGCTGGCGCCGCTGGTCTTCGGCGACTTCTCGCGGCGCGAGGAGCTGATCCTGGTCCTGGCCGAGGCCGCCCTCTTGGGGGCGGTCGGGGTCGGGGTCGTGCTCCTGGTCCGTCGTCTGCACGCAAGCAACGAGGCGCTCTGGTCGCTGGCGCGGCGCGACGAGCTGACGGGAGTCGGCAACTACCGCGCCCTGCACGAGCGGCTGGCGGCTGAAGTCGCCCGCCACGACCGCCACGGTCGCGAGTTTGCGCTGGTTCTCATCGACCTCGACGGCTTCAAGCAGGTGAACGAGCGCTATGGCCACCTCGAAGGGGATCGCCTGCTGGCCGAGATCGGCAGCTCCCTGCGCAAGGAGGTACGGGGCGAAGACTCGGTCTTCCGCCAGGGCGGCGACGAGTTCGCGGTGATCGTGCCGGAGGTGAACGCCGAGGAGGCTGGCGAAGTGGCGAAGCGGCTGCGGGGACGCGTGGCCGAACGCGGCTTCGGCAGCGACGAGATGCGCCCGCTGACCGCGACGACCGGATTCGCGATGTACCCCTCCGACGGTCGCACCGTCGACGAGCTGCTCGGCGTCGCCGACGCCGACCTCTTCGCGGCGAAGCCGGGCGAGCGCAGCCGTGGCCTCATCTAGGCCTTAGAGAAGATCTCGCCCTCCGGCAAAGGGGGAGTCCATCGAACGCAGGCCCTGGAGGCCGGGATCTTCCTGGGCCCAGCGCGCCAGCGCCTCGCGCTGGCGTCCCTTCATTCCTTCGAGGGCCTCGCGTAGCTGTTCCGCTGACCTGCGGAGGCGCTCCCGCGGATCCTCGTTTGCGTCGACGTAGCGGCGGGCGGCGAGGCGCGAGTAAAGACAGGCGAGGTTGTACCTGACCCTGGGGTTAGGCTCGGCGCGCCGTCGCCAGCGGCTGACTCCGATCCGGGCGAGGAGCAGACGCAGGCCCTGGGGCGACTCCGGCTCGGGCTCCAGCATCTCCGCCAGGTAGGCGGCGAGCCAAAGAGCGGGGGCCCTGCCCTCCTCGGGGCCGTCGACCAGCAGGCGCCGGTCGGGTCGTCCGGGTGCCGTGTCCTCCCACGACGGAGGCTCTTCGAGCTCGACCTGGCAGGACCAGAAGAGGACGACGGTGGTTGGCTCGAGCACGCGGTCGAGGAACTCCGCCAGGCGCCGGTCACTGCGACTGCGAGGGCGCCGCACGAACCAAGCGGGTCGCCGACCCGGCCAGCGCCATCCTTGGCGAAGCAGCTCCCGAGCGCTGGCCCGGATGAGACGCAGGGCCAGATCTCGGGCGTGCTCGAATCCGAATCCCGGGTCTCCCTCGCCGATCAGCAGCTGTCGCTGGATCATCTCCAGCGTCTCGCCCAATTGCTCTGGCGGCTCGAGCGGTTTGCCTTTGACTCGGCCGGGCACTTCGCGATCCCTCTCCTCGCTGACGGCGTGAAGGATCTGCGCAGCAAGCGAGTAGTCGATCCGGTAGGCGACCGGGTCCCGGTAGCGCTCTCTACTCGTCATTCCCAGTCCCCATAACGTTGGATGAGCACGTTGCGGGCGTGGAGCAGAAGCATGATCGCCCCCCGGTAAAGACCGAATTCACGCGAGATCAAAACGCTCAGGTTGACGAGGGCCCCCACGTTGTCCGGATCGAGGGCGAGCGCCTCCAGGTAGGCCTTGACCGCCGCGAGCACCTCCCCCTGACGCTGCAGGGCGAGGGCGGAGCCGAGGCGGCTCCAGCTTTCGGGGCTGGTGGTCAACAGGCGCACATCGGAATCCAGACCGGCAGCCACCTCGTACTGGACCCACGACGCCGCTGGCACCACGAGCTCGTAGAAGCCGGCCGGATTTGGTTGCTCTCCCTCGCCCCGAGGGGAGGAGGGAGCCTTTGCCCAGAGCGTCCTGCGCGCATGGAGGCGGTTCCGGCGGTGTACTGCGAGCGCGAGACCGTCCCCTTCCTTTCCAGCCGGCGCCAGGTCGCCGCTGGCGATGAAACTACGCCTGCCAACGAGGCGGTCGAGGCTGGCCAGCAGGGCGACCAGGACCTTCAGCTGGGGGACGTCGGCGAACGCTCCCACGGCTGATGCCAGATCTTGATCAGCGGCGAAGAGCTCCACGTCGGCCACGACGAGATCGAGCTGATAGCCGGTCTCCGGATCGCCTTTGTGTCCTGACAGCTCGTGCAGTCGCGTCTCCACCATGCTGGCCGTGGCGGCGCCCACTTTTGGCTCGACTCCATCGTCGAGAAACGGCTTGATCCGCAGCGACGGCCGAAGGACGTGGTTGACGGTGATCCACAGCAAGTAGATCGCCGCGAGCGCCAGCAGGCCGGCAAGCAGGAGCGCCCCGAGCGCAAGCAGCGCTTTCGGTATGAGGTCCACCCATTCTTCGAACTCCTTTTTGTCGTCCGCGGGTGGAGTGAGGCCCTTCGCGGCGCATTCGCTGTCGACGTTCAACCGCAGGGCGCCGACATAGCTCTGCCGGCTCTCCTCGCTGAGCTTCTTGTCCGCCAGGGCCTTGCCCTCGGCACAGAGCCGTTCTTCTGCTCGGGTCGCGCGGGTGACTTCGTTCAAGCCGGCGACAGCGCAACTCAGTCCGGGTTCGCTCTCCAGGGCATCGAGGTAGGCCTTCTGTGCCTTCCCCAGCTTGGCCTGGTCCAAAGCGGCATCACCGGCACTGCAGCCACTCGGCATCGGGGAGGAGTCTGCTTCGAGGGCGACGGCCACGGCGGGCGGGGCAAAGAGGAGCGCCAGCCCGATCAAGCTGATCCGGACGAACACGGCGGCACCCTACTCCACATAAAAAACTCTTAAGTAAAGGTCCCGCCGAATGGGATCAGGCGGAGGGCGGCGCGGCCATCAGCTCGACCCGGTGCCCGCCGGGGGCGATCGCCAGGGCCCGCGGCTGGCCCCAGTGTTCGCGTTTCGGCTCGACCGAGAAGCCGTGGTCGCGGAGGCGGCCGACGGTGGCGTCGAAGTCAGGCGCGACGAGGGCAAGGTGGCCGGGGGACGGCACCGTCGGCTCCTCCTCCGGCATCAGGTGGATCTGGGTGCCTTCGCGCTCGAGCCAGGTGTACTCGGAGAGCGTCGCCGGCGGCTCGACCCGCTCGAACCCGATCAGCTCGAAGAAGCCGGCAGCGGCCTCGACGTCCCCGGGTGCGACCTCGATTCCGACGTGATGGAGCACGGCTGAGAATTTACAGAGACGGCACCCATACGTAACATTTTGTCTGCTACGTTCCTGGCATGGAGGCAGCGGTTATGGACAGGGAGGCAGGGATGACGGAATGGAGCGAGGGACGTCTCGACGAACTCGGACAGCAGGTTCACGGTATCGCCCAGCGCGTGGACGAAGGGATCGTTCAGCTCAATCGGGTCGATGAGAGAGTCGAGCAACTCGATAAGAAGGTCGATCAACTTGACAGCAGGATTGGCCGCTTTGAGTCACAGGTCAATGATCGCTTTGGCCGGGTCGAATCCGGGATCAGTCAAATCCAGAATCAGTTTCGAGAACTCCAGCACACCCTCGTTCAGATGACTTGGGGCCTGGCAATCGCGCTGTTGATTGTTCTGGGCAGCGTAATTGCGGCATAGCCGTACCTCAGAGCAGCAACGAACCAAGCGCCGCGAGCACCACGATCGCAGTAGACCAGGTGACGGCCTCGGCGGTGATCTCCATGTCGAGGCCGTAGGCGTGGGCGATGACGAGGGAGTTGAGGCCGGAGGGCATCGCCGAGAGCAGGCGGTAGGCGGGGGGTAGGTCGATCAGGGGGGTGGCCATCAGCATCAGCAGCGCCGGGACGATCGCGAGGCGGGTGGCGATCACGAGCATCACGGGGCGGGTGAGGGGCGGCGGCATCGGCAACTGGCCGTGCTCGGCGTTCTCGGCCAGAGTGGCGCCGACGGCGAAGAAGCCGATCGGGAGGATGGCGACGATCAGGACCTGGGAGAGATCGACGAGCAGGTCGGGCGCGAGCGCGTCGGGGGCGAGGATTCCGGCGATCGCGGCGTAGAGCGGCGGGTTGCGGGTGAAGAAGGCGCCGACCCGCTGGCGCGGCGTTTCCCCCGCTTTGGTGCCGAAGGCGGCGCCGACGGCGAAGGCGCCGAGCAGCAGGCACGGCCCGGTGACGAGGACGTCGTAGAGGACGGCGTCCGGCAGCTCGTCCCGTCCCAGCAGCGCCACCGCGAGCGGGTAGCCGAGGTAGCCGGTGTTGACGCTGAGCACGGTGCAGACGACCGCGCCGACCTGAGGACGCGACAGATCGAGGAAGCGGCTCGCCGCCGTCCATGCGAACAGCGCTCCCAGCGAGGAGGCGACGATCCCGAGGACCAGCCCGACGCCGTGACTGACGTCGATCTCGCTGGCGGCGATGTTGAAGAAGATCACCGGCGGCAGCAGCACGTAGAGCAGCAGCGTCAGGGCGCTGCGCGAGGCCTTGGCGGCGCCCGCCGGCCAGCGGCCCTCGGACCAGACGCCGATGGCGACGGCCACGACGATCGCGCCGGTGGTGAGGAGGACTCCGATCGGGCGTTTCTACCCGAAGAGCGCCGACCCCGCCTGTGAGGCGAACTCGACCAGCGGCTGGGGGATGACGCCGAAGAAGACGGTCGCGGCGGCGGCGAGGAGGGCGGGGCCGACCAGGTACCAGCGGCGCCCGGCCTCGGGATCGACCGGATCGGCCTCCGGCGAGGCGCCGGCGATCGCCGGCCGTGCGTCCGGCGCGGCCTCGCTCTCCGACCGCATCCACATCGCCGCCACCACCCGCAGGTAGTAGGCGAGCGAGATCATCGTCCCGATCGCGATCATCACCCCGAGCCAGGTGTAGTCGCCCTCGACCAGGGCCTCGATCAGGTAGAGCTTGCCGATGAAGCCCGCCGTCGCCGGCAGGCCGGCCAGGGCCAGCATCGAGATCGTCAGCGGCCAGGCCAGCAGCGGCCGCTCGGCGCCGAGACCGCGGATCGCGCGGATGTCGTCGCCGAAGACCGTTTCCCGCTCGCGGGCGACGATCACCGCGAAGGCGGCGAGGTTCATGAAGGCGTAGGCGGCGAGGTAGAAGACCAGGGCGCTGGTGCCCTCGTCGGAGACGACGACCACGCCGCCGAGCATGTAGCCGGCCTGGGCGACGCCCGACCAGCCCATCAGCCGCTTCAGCGAGTCCTGGCCGAGGGCGCCGACGTTGCCGACGACGATCGAGATCGCCGCCAGCGCCGCCAGCGCCGGCTGCCACTCGTCGAGCTGCGAGCCGAGGGCGACGTCGAAGAAGCGGACGAAGACGGCGAAGGCCGCGGCCTTGGTCGCCACCGCCATGAAGGCGGTGATCGGGGTCGGAGCGCCCTGGTAGACGTCCGGCGTCCACTGGTGGAAGGGGGCGATCGAGGTCTTGAAGGCGAGGCCGACCGCCGCCATCGCGATCCCGATCAGGATCAGCGGGTCACCGTCGAGGCCGTTGCGGGCGATCCCGTCGGCGATCCCGCCGAAGTCGGTCGAGCCGGTGCCGCCGTAGAGGAAGGCCATCCCGTAGAGCAGCGTCGCCGAGCCGATCGAGCCGACGATCAGGTACTTCAGCCCCGACTCCAGCGAGCCCTCGCGGCGCAGGTTGGTGGCGCAGAGGATGTAGAGCGGGATCGAGAGGATCTCGAGGGCGACGAAGAAGGTGATGAGGTTGGTCGCCTGGGTGAGCAAGACCATTCCGAGCACCGAGCCGAGCAGCAGCGCGTGGTACTCGCCTGAGCCGGCTTCCTCGGTCGCCCGCTCGCGGATCGAGAGGAGGACGCAGAAGGCCGCGGTGAGGATCGAGATCAGCGAGATCGAGATCGCCAGGTCGTCGAGCCGCAGCGCCCCCGTGATCAGCGTCTTCGGGTCGTCCCAGTGCCAGATCAGCAGGCCGGCGGCGGCGCCGAGGGTGATCAGCGTCAGCAGCGGCGCGCTGCGCTTGAACGGCTTGAAGACGGCGCTGAGGAGGACGACGCAGAGGCCGACCGTGAGCGCGATCAGCGGCGAGATGCCGGCGTAGTCGATGCTGGGCTCGTTGAAGTTCATTTCTCCGCTAGTTTGGCCTCGGGAGCGTCGCCGCGGCTGACCTTGGCCACGGTCTGCTCGACGGTCGGGGCGGTGCGCTCGAGGACGAGCTGCGGGTAGAGCGCCAGGGCGAGGATGCAGAGCACCAGCGGCGCCAGCACGAGGCCGTCGCGGACCCCGATCTCGCGCGACATAAGCCCCTCCGGCTTACGGTTGTGCATCGTCTGCTGGTAGAGCCGCAGCGCGTAGTAGGCCGCCATCGCGACGCCGCTGATCGCGACGAAGGCGAAGACGATCTTCTCCTGGAAGAGCGCGTTGAGGATGTAGAACTCGCCGACGAAGTTGGCCGAGCCGGGCATCGCCAGCGTCGCCAGGGCGACGATCAGGAACATCGCCGCCAGGACCGGCGCCCGCAGCGCCAGCCCGCCCATCTCGCGGATGTCCTCGCTGCCGGTCCGCTCCAGCAGCAGCGCGACGATGACGAAGATCGGCGCCACCACCAAGCCGTGGTTGACCATCTGCAGGATCGCCCCGTCGGCGCCGTCGGCCCGCAGGGCGAAGATGCCGGCGGTGATGAAGCCGAGCTGGGCGACCGAGGAGTAGCCGGCGATCAGCCGCACGTTGGTCTGGGTGAAGGCCATCACCGAGCCGTAGAGGATCGAGGCGAGGGCGATCAGCAGGACCACCTCCT
>JALYWY010000389.1 GCA_030852475.1 Actinomycetota bacterium
GACTCCACGGTCGCTCCATCCAGGTGAGGCAGGTCCAGCCGGGGATCAGCCGGCCGAGCGGGTCGCGGCTCTCGCCGTGGGCGAAGACCGAGAGGCCGCAGTTGTGCGAGCCGAGGTTCCAGAGCCCGGCCGCCATCGGCGCCTCGAAGCGCTCGCCGAGGACCGAGTCGAGGAGGAAGAAGCGGGTGAAGATGCCGTGGGTGACGAGCAGCGGCAGCTCGCCGTCCGCGCCGGACTCGAGCTCCTCCTTCAGCCGCCGCACCCGGGCGACCGCCTGCTCGAAGGTTTCGCCCGACGTGAGCTCGCCGGTGTAGTCGATCTCCTCGGCGTCGAGCCCGAGCGCGTCGCCGACCGCCTGCGCCGTTTCCCGCGCTCGGCGCAGGGGGCTGCTCATCAGTCGGGTGACGCCGAGATCGCGGAGCCCGGCGCCGGCGGCATGGGCCTGCTCGACGCCCTTCTCGGTCAGCCGGTCGCCCTCCGAGTGCGCCTTTGGCTCGCCGCTGCGGTTGGCGTTGTGGACCGACTCGCCGTGGCGGAGGAGGAGCGCCCTCATTCGGCCGCCGGGGCGGCACCCGCCACCACGTTGACGAAGTTCTCCAGGTGCTTGGTGGTCCAGCACTCGAAGGCGCCGTCGCAGTGGCGCTCGTAGGCGGCCATCACCGAGTCGCCGTAGTTCCAGTAGAGCTTCGGCTCGGGGTTGAGCCAGAACAGGCGACCGGCTTTGTCGGCGATCTGGGCGAAGACCTCGGCGTGCGGCTCGCGACCGTTGGTGCGCGCGTCGCCGAGCACGATCACGGTTGAGCGCGGGTCGAGGTCTTCGGAGATCTCGGTCAGGAACTCGAGCCAGACGCGGCCGTAGTCGGTGTAGCCGGAGACGTCGGCGACGCCGCCCTCGCTGGAGATCTTCTGGGCGATGGCGGCGAAGTCGCGCTCGTGCTCGAAGACGTCGGTCACCTCCGAGATCCGCTCGATGAAGACGAAGCTGCGCAGCTTGCGGAAGGAGTCGTGGAGGGCATGGAGGACGGAGAGGAAGAAGACGCTGGCCGAGGTGACCGAGGTGGAGACGTCGCAGAGGACGTAGATCTCCGGCCGTCGCGGACGCTTCGGGCGGTAGCGCAGCCGCAGCGGCACGCCGCCGGTCTCCAGCGAGGCACGCATCGTCCGTCGCACGTCGACGGTCCGTCCCTTGCGGCGGCCGCGCTGCTCATGGCCGAGGGTGGCGAGGCGGCGCTTCATCTGCGAGACGGCGCGATGGACGGCGGCGAGGTCCTGGGTGGGGCTGGTCGGCAGCGCCCGGTCGAGCTCGGCCAGCGGACGCGAGGGGGGCAGGGTCTCGGTCCGCTCGATCAGGTCGCGCTCGAGCTCGCGCCGCAGGTGGCGCTCGAACCCGGTCAGCTGCTCACGGTCGATCGGCGGACGCTCGCTGCCGTCCTCGGTCGGCGGCTGCTGCCCGGTGGTGAGGCCGAGGGTGCGGCGGATCCGCTGCACGTCGACTCCGACCACGCCCGAGCCCTCGGCGCGGCCGAAGGCGGCGATCGCCAGCCGCGCCAGGTCGCGCATCTGGTCCTCGTCGCCGGCCGCCATCGCCTCGCGGATCGCCTCGCTGAGCTCGTCCATGTCGAAGCGCTCGCCGTCGCCGGCGGGGGGGCCGCCCTCGGCGTGCTCGGTGACCCCGCGCTGCACCGCCTCGGCCTCGGCGGTGCGGAAGAAGTAGCGGTCGAAGAGCAGCTCGAAGACGCGGCGGTCGTCCTGGGACTTGGCGATCGTCGTCGCCAGCGCCTCGCGGAAGTCGGCGCGCGAGCTCCACTCGACGTGCTCGAGGGCCGCGAAGGCGTCGAGCAGCTCCGAGGTGCCGACCGCGACCCCCTCGCTGCGCAGCTCCTCGCAGAACCCGAGCAGCTTCGCCGCGATCCCCGGCGGCCCGGCGTCAGCCTTCGGTCCGTACGGGGTCGGCAAGTTTCACCCCGACCCGCTCGGCGACCAGGTCGATGTCGGTGCGGTGCTTGACGATGATCGACATCGACTCGGTGAAGGTCTGCTGGTCGATGTCCTCGGCGCCCATCAGCAGCAGGGTCCGCGCCCAGTCGATCGACTCGGCGATCGAGGGCGGCTTCTTCAGGTCGAGCGAGCGGACCATCCGGATCACCTCGACCAGCTTGCGCGCCAGCGTCTCGGAGATCTCCGGCGTGTGGAGGCGGACGATCTCCATCTCCCGCTCGAGGTCGGGGTAGTCGAGCCAGAGGTAGAGGCAGCGGCGCTTCAGCGCCTCGGTCAACTCGCGCGAGTCGTTCGAGGTGAGGAGGACGATGGGCATCGTCTTCGCCTCGATCCGGCCCAGCTCGGGGATCGTGATCTGGAAGTCGGAGAGGAGCTCGAGCAGCATCGCCTCGAACTCCTGGTCGGTCTTGTCGATCTCGTCGATCAGCAGCACCACCGGCTCGGGGCTGGCGATCGCCTG
>JALYWY010000413.1 GCA_030852475.1 Actinomycetota bacterium
AGCCAGGAGCCGCGGGCCGGCATCAGGTTGGCGATGAAGACCTGCTTTTCCGGGTCCTTCGGGGCCATCACGTAGGCGCCCGGCGAGCGGACCAGCTGGGTGACGACGACGCGCTCGGTGCCGTTGATGATGAAGGTGCCGCGATCGGTCATCCACGGGAAGTCGCCCATGAACACGGCCTGCTCGCGGATCTCGCCCGTCTCCTTGTTCTGGAAGGCGACGGTCGCGGTCAGCGGCCGCGAGTACGTCATGTCCTTCTCGCGGCACTCCTCGATCGAGTGCGGCGGCTCCTCGAATTTGAAATCGCCAAAGACGATCTGGAGGTTCCCCGTGTAGTCCTCGATCGGGGATATGTCGTTGATCGTCTCCCGCAGGCCCCCAGCTTTCGGATCCGTCAGTTCTTCGAAAGAACGACGCTGGATGTCGATCAGGTGGGGGACCTCTAGCGGGTTGTCTAGGCGGGAAAAGCTCCTACGGGTTACGGGGGCAGCGTTGGAACGTGCCAAAGTCGGCGACTCCTCGGACGGTCAGAGGGACGTGGATACTGCGCAAATCTGGGCAGGGGTACTCAAATGGCGCGCGACGGCGGAAAATAACACACCGCCGCCGGCGCCTTCAAACTTGGCTCCCCGAGCGGGGTCGAGAGAGCCAAGGCGAACTCTTACGCGAGTTCGACCGTGGCCCCGGCCTCCTCGAGTTCAGCTTTGAGTTTGTCGGCCTCATCGCGCTCGACACCCTCTTTGATCGCTTTCGGAGCCTCGTCGACCAGCGCCTTCGCCTCTTTGAGGCCGAGGCCGGTCGCGGAGCGGACCACCTTGATCACGGGGACTTTCTGGCCCCCGACGTCTTTGAGGACGACGTCGACGGTCGAGGACTCTTCGCCGCCGCCCTCGTCGCCACCGCCGCCGCCACCACCGGCAGCGGGCGCCGCGGCCGCAACGGCCGTCGCGGAGACGCCGAACTCCTCCTCGAGCGCTTTGATCCGCTCGGAGAGCTCGAGAACCGAGATGCTTTTCAGCTCCTCGATCCACTCCTCGGTTGAAGTTTTGGTTGCCATCAGTCGCTACCCCTCTTCCTCGTTTGAATCTTCATCTGAAGTCTCTGCCGCCGCCTCCGGCTCGTCGTCCGGCGCCTCGGCCTGATCGGCAGGCGGCTCGTTTCCACTTGCGGCCTCCGTCGGAGCCTCCTCCGCGGGTGCCTCCTCAGCTTTCTCCTCCTCGGCCGGAGCCTCCTCCGCCTCGGCCTTCGGCTCCTCGGCGGGTGCCTCCTCCGCTGCCGGCGCCTCGCCGGTGACCAAGCCTTTCTCGGCGATCTGGCCGAGCTGCAGCGCCAGGCCCTGGATCATGCTGCCGAGGCCGCGGACCAGACCGGTGAGCGGGCTGGCGACGACGCCGGCGAGCTGGCCGTTGAGCACTTCGCGGCCGGGAAGCTTGGCGATCGATTTGAACGCGGCCTCGTCGAGCGAGGTCGCGTCCATGAAGCCGCCCTTGTAGGTGAGCACTTCGTGCTCTTTGTTGAAGGTCGTGATCGCCTTCGCCGCCTGGGCGGTGTCGCCGCGGACGAAGGTGAGCGCGGTCGGGCCCTGCAGCAGCTCCGCCAGCCGCTCCTCGCCGCTTTGGTCGGCGGCGATTTTCGTCAGCCGGTTCTTGACGATGCGGAAGCTGGCATCGGCTTCGCGTAGTTTCGAGCGCAGCTCGGCTGCCTGGGGAACGCTGATGCCGCGGTAGTCAACGGCGAAAATCGCCTCGCTCGCCTCGATCTCGGCGGCGATCTCTTTTATGGCTGCTGACTTTTCTTCGCGGTTCATCGTCTTACCTGCACCGGGCTTCTGGGCTTTGCCCCGCCGGTGGTCTCCGGTTAGCGGCGACGCAGTTTAAGCGGTCACCGGCTCCTCTGCGGTCTCCCCCGCTCCGACGGCCGCCGTCTCGCGATCGGCGGCTTTGGTCGAGTCGACCCGAACACCGGGGCCCATCGTCGTCGCCAGCGTGGCCGAGACGATGTATTTGCCCTTTGCCGAGGAAGGCTTCGCGCGCTGGATCTCCTCGATCACGGCCTGGTAGTTCTCGAGCAGTTTGTCTTCGTCGAAACTGGCCTTGCCGATCGCCATGTGGACGATCGCCTGGCGGTCGGTGCGGTATTCGACTTTGCCCGACTTCGAGTCGGCAACAGCTTTCTCGACGTCGTCGGTGACGGTGCCGACCTTGGGGTTCGGCATCAAGCCCTGCGGGCCGAGGACGCGGCCGAGCTGGCCCACGCTTTTCATCATCTCCGGGGTCGAGATCGCGACGTCGAAGTCGGTCCAGCCCTCCTGGACTTTCTCGACCAGGTCCTGGCCGCCGACGAAGTCCGCCCCGGCGGCCTCCGCGTCGCGGGCCTGCTGGCCTTGGGCGAAGACGGCGACGGTGACGTTCTTGCCGAGACCGTGCGGCAGCGCCAGCGTCCCGCGCAGCTGTTCGTCAGCGTGGCGGACGTTGACGCCGAGCAGCACGTGCAACTCGACCGTCTCGTCGAATTTGGCGCTGGCGGTCTCCTTGATCAGCGAGATCGCCTCCGCCGGCGGGTAGGCGCGGTCGCGGTCGACCTTCTCGTACTGCGCTCGGAACCTTTTGCCGTGAGCCATTTCTTCGAAATCTCCTAGGCGACGTCGACGCCCATCGAGCGGGCGGTGCCGGCGATGATTTTCTTCGCGGCGTCGATGTCGTTGGCGTTGAGGTCGGGCATCTTCCGTTCGGCGATCTCCTGGATCTGGGCGTCGGAGATCGTCCCGACCTTGTTGACGTGGGGCTCGCCTGAGCCCTTCGGGATTTTGATCGCTTCCTTGATCAGCACCGCGGCCGGCGGCGTCTTGGTGATGAAGGTGAAGGAGCGGTCCTCGTAGACGGTGATCTCGACCGGGATGATCGTCCCGCCTTCGCCCTGCGTCTGCGCGTTGAACGCTTTGCAGAAGTCCATGATGTTGACGCCGTGCT
>JALYWY010000190.1 GCA_030852475.1 Actinomycetota bacterium
CGCCCGGCCAGGGAAGCCTGGTAATGCCGAGGGGCGCGTACAAGCTCCTCTTCACCGCGGTGGCGGCGGCGCTCCTGGCGGCGCCCGCGGCGGCGTCCGCGCACGCGACCCTGGAGGGCAGCGCGCCCCCGCGCGGGGCGACGGTGAAGGAGGCGCCGGCGGCGGTCGTCTTCCGGTTCAGCGAGCCGGTCGAGGGCAACTTCGGCGCGGTCCGCGTCTACGACGCCGAGGGCGAGCGGGTCGACGAGGGGGAGGCCTTCCACCCCGGCGGGGAGGGTGCGAAGCTGGCCGTCCGCCTCGAGCCCGACCTTCCCGAGGGCAGCTACACCGCCACCTACCGGGTCGTCTCCGCCGACGGCCACATCGTCTCGGGTGGCTACGTCTTCTCGCTCGGCAGCGCGGGCCGCGCTCCGGAGGAGACCGTCGCCGAGCTCGTCGCCGACCGCGGCGCCGACGCCGCCGCCGAGATCGGCCTCGGCGCCGCCCGCGCGATCCAGTACGCGGCGCTGGCGATCGCCCTCGGTGCCCTCGCCTTCCTCCTGCTGGTCTGGCGGGGGGCGAGCCGCGGCTTCGACCGGCGCCTGCGCGCCGTGCTCCTTTGGGCAGCGGTCGCCGGGGCGGCCAGCGCCGTCGCCGGGGTCGTCTTCCACGCCGCCGAGGCCGCCGGCGTCTCGGCAGCCTCGGCGCTCGACTCGGCGATCCTGCGCGAGGAGCTCGGCACCCGCTTCGGCACCGTCTGGGCGCTGACCGGCGTGGCCTGGGTCTTCTTCGGCCTCGGCGCCTGGGCATTCCGGGGAACGCTGCGGACCCGGCAGGCGCTGGCGCTGCTCGTGCCGCTCGGCTTCGTAACCCTCGAGCCGGCGCTCTCGGGCCACCCGAGCACGCAGTCGCCGGTCGCCCTCCTCTTCTCGGCCAACGTCCTCCACGTCCTCGCCGTCTCCGTCTGGCTCGGCGGCCTTGCCACGCTCCTCTTCGTCCTTCCCGCCGCCACCCGCGAGCTCGAGCCGCCCGAGCGCAGTCGCCTTCTCGCCGCGAACCTGGCCCGCTTCTCGTCGATCGCGCTGCTCTGCGTGGCGGTGATCCTGCTGACCGGGATCGGCCAGGCCTACGCCTACGCGCGCGACCTCGACAACCTGCTCGACACCGCCTACGGGCGGACGGTCCTCGTCAAGTTCCTCCTCCTGGCCGGCCTGATCGTCCCCCTCGCGGCTTACAACCGCCAACGCTCGGTGCCGCGCCTCGAGCGGATCGCCGGGGGAGGGGAGCCCCCCGGTCGCGCCGGGCTGCTCCTGCGCCGGGCGCTGCGCGGGGAGGTGGCGTTGCTCGTCGTCGTCCTCGGCGTCACCGCCGCGCTGGCCGGATACGCGCCGGCGACCGCGGTGCAGTCGGGGCCGTTCTCAGGCAGCGCCTCGCTCGGCCCGGCCGAGCTGGAGGTGACGGTCGATCCGGCCCGCGTCGGCTCCAACCAGGTCCACCTCTACCTCTTCGACGCCCGCAGCGGCGCCCAGTTCGCCCGGGTCAGGCAACTGGAGGTGACGGCGACCGAACCGGAGAAGTCGATCGGGCCGCTGTCGCTCGACGCCCAGCGCGCCGGCCCCGGCCACTACACCGTGCAGGGGGCGGTCCTGGGCGTCGCTGGCGACTGGCGGCTGGAGGTTGCCGTGCGCGTCTCCGCCTTCGACGAGTACGCGGCCGAGCTGGAGGTGCCGGTGCGGTGAACCCCTTCGATGTTCCACCAAGACAAGTGCAACGAAAGGAAGCGATGAAAACCAAGTTGATCCTCGCGCTGGTCGGCGTCTTCGCCCTCGCGATCCCCGCCGGCGCCGGCGCCCACGTCACCCTGCAGCCCTCCGAAGCGGCCGCGGGCGACTTCACCGTCCTCGACGTCCGCGTGCCCAACGAGCGCGACGATTCGGCGACGAGGAAAGTCGACGTCCAGTTCCCGCCCGGCTTCGTCTTCGCCTCCTACCAGCCGGTGCCCGGCTGGTCGGTGCAGGTGCGGATGGAGCGACTGGCCAAGCCGATCGCCAGTCACGGCGAGAAAATCACCGAACAGGTGGCGCAGATGACCTGGACCGCGGATGACGGCAACGCCGCGATCCAGCCGGGCCAGTTCCTCGACTTCCCGGTCTCCGTCCAGATCCCCGGTGAGGCGGGGGAGACGCTGACGTTCAAGGCGCTGCAGACCTACGACAACGGCGAAGTCGTGCGCTGGATCGGCGCCCCGGACTCCGAGGAGCCGGCACCGCAGGTCATGGTCACCGAGGGGGAAGGACACGGCGGCGCCCCGGCGGAGGACGACGTGGCCGAGGCGGACGACTCCGACGACGGCGGCAACGGGCTCGCGATCGCGGCGCTGATCGTCGCCGTCCTCGCCCTGCTGCTCGGCGGCGCGGCGCTGACGCGCTCGCGGCGCGCTCCGTAGCCCGATAGCCCTAGCCGTGGACGCCGGTCTTGTGGACGACCGCGTGTCCACGGCCGCGGGCGATCAGCCAGCGGTTGACGGGGAGGGCGATCAATCCGGCGACGACCAGCGCGAAGGCGAGGCTGCCCCAGAAGAGCGGGCTGGCGAGCCCCGCCTCCATCGCTCCGGGGACCGCCAGCATCACCGCGTTGTCGACGATCTCCATCACGGCGATGCTGACGGTGTCGGCGGCGAGGGCGATCGGGACCACCGAGCCCAGCGCCAGGCCCGAGCGCAGCAGCGGCAGGCTGGTGAGGCTGTAGCCGAAGAAGAAGGCGAGGGCGACCGCGAGGGCGATCGTCCCCAGGTCGGAGAAGCCGAGCGCGGTGCCGATCACCATCCCCAGCACCTCGCCGATCGCGCAGCCGGTCAGGCAGTGGAGGGTGGCGGAGAAGGCGAGGCTGTTGAGGGCGTTGGTCTCCATGGAGTCAGCCTAGCATACCCAGGGGGGGTATAGAAGAAGCAAAAGAAGAGGCCGGCCCTCTCGAGCCGGCCCCCGTTACCTACCCCGCCGCTTGGTCAGCTCGGGTTGATGTAGAGGAGCGCGATACCCATCGCGTCTTCCACCGCGTGATGCCCTTCCCCGATGTTGTAGATCGAGTGCAGGCGGATCGTGTCGCCTTTGGCGATCGTCGAGATCGGGTTGCCCGTGCAGACGTTCATCGATGAGACGTGTTTACGGCCGTCCGAGTGGGTTTCGTAACCCGCTCCGCCGTAGCCCGCCACCGAGTTGCAGATCAGCGATTCGCTGGCGGATTTGTTGGTCACTTCGATGTTGACGCCGTGGTCGTGGATGT
>JALYWY010000417.1 GCA_030852475.1 Actinomycetota bacterium
GCGCTGCTCGGCTCCCTGCACGCGACCGAGCACAGCCAGATCGCCGTCCTGCCGCTGATCGCGATGTGCGATCGCTGGGACATCGGCGGCCTCTCCACCAACGTCCACTTCCAGACCGGCCGCTCGACGATCTTCATCTACGACGGCCACCCCGGCGGGGTCGGGATCACCCGCCGCGGCTACGACGAGTTCGAGCGCCTGCTGGGCGACGCCGAGCGGCTGATCGCCGAGTGCCCATGCGAGTCCGGCTGCCCCTCCTGCGTGCAGAGCCCCAAGTGCGGGAACCTCAACGAACCGCTGCACAAGGCCGGGGCGCTGGAGCTGATGGGCCTGATGCGGGGGGAGCTGTGAGGCGGCAGCGCCAGGTCGCGGTGATCGGCGCCGGCGGCGCCGAGGAGGGGTCGGAGGCCTGGACGCTGGCCGAAGAGGTGGGACGGCGGCTGGCGGAGGCCGGCGTCGCGCTCGTCTGCGGCGGCGGGGGCGGCGTGATGGAGGCCGCCTCGCGCGCCGCGGCGGAGGCGGGCGGGACCGTGATCGGGATCGTCCCCGGCTCCTCGGTCGAGGACGCCAATCCCTACTGCAGCCAGGTCATCGCCACCGGGATCGGCCACGCTCGGAACCTCGCGGTCGTCTCCTCCGGCGAGGCGGTGATCGCGATCGGCGGCGAGTGGGGGACGCTGGCGGAGATCGCCTTCGCTCGCGTGATCGGCCACGAGGTGGTGGCGCTGCGCAGCTGGGAGCTGAACGGCCGCGAGCGGATGGCCGGCGGCCCCGGCGTGGTCGCGGTCGAGACCGCCGAGGAGGCCGTCGCCGCCGCCCTGGCCGCGCTCTAGAAGAGGCGGGCCATGATCAGTGCCGAGCGTAGGGAGCCGTCGCGGCGCCGGTAGTGGTTGCGGCGCAAGCCCTCCTCCTCGAAGCCCATCTTGCGGTAAAGCTCGATCGCCGCCTCGTTCTCGGGGAAGACCTCGAGCTCGATCTTGTGGACCTCTTCGGGGCGCGCCGCCAGCGCCGCCTCGATCAGCATCCGGCCGCCGCCGCGGCCGCGGTGGGAGGGCGCGACCCACATCCCCACCGCCATCACCCCGCTCGTCTCGGTCGAGTGCAGGGTCAGCGAGCCGACGATCCCACCCTCCTCCTCGAGCACGAAGAGCGGGTCTCCTTCGAGGATCACCTGCCGGTACCGGTTCGCCAGCTCCAGCTCCGAGGCCGCCTCGGTCGCCAGCCAGATGCCTTCGTCGACGACCGCCTTCATCCCGGCGCCGAGCGAGTCGCAGTCTTCGAAGGTGGCGTCGCGGACCTGCACCGGTTCGAGGATAGGCGGCTCAGCGCGAGGGCCAGAGCTCGCGCAAGGCGAGAACCGCGAAGGCATGGGACCAGGCGAGGGGGGTGGTCGAGCGGGGGGTGCCGGTGCGGGCGTCGGCCCGCTCGGGGAGGTCGCCGGCGGGCGTGGCGCTGCGGCGCAGGGCATGCATCAGCTGGAGGGCGGCGTCTCGCTCGCCCAGCGCGGCGAGAGACCACGCGCTCCAGGCGGTCGGCGCCGACCAGGGGTCCTCGCCGCCCTTCCAGCCTTCGCCGGGGAGGAGGCCGTAGGGACCGGCCCCGGCGCTGAGCCGAAGCAGCGTCCGCCGCACCGGCTCGTACAACGACGGCCGTGGGAACGGACGCACCGCCCAGGCCGCGGCGGAGTCGAGCCCGCCGTCGCCGCCGGCCTCGCGCGCGAGTCCGTGAGGCGTGCCGAACTCCCCTTGGATGCGCTCTTCCGTTTCGCCCGAGGCGATCGCGTTGGCGAGGAAGTCACCCGGCCCGCTCTCCCAGTAGTCGTCCCGCTCGCGCCATGGGACGGGGTAGGTCTCGGAGAGGATTTCTGCCGTCTGGCGTGCACTGCCGAGCCCGGCGGCTTCGGCCGCGGCGGCGACCCAGCCGATCTCGTCTCCCTGTCCCTCGCGATCGGGAACCGGGCTGCCGTCTCCGTTGAAGCGGGCGAACTGCTCGACCCCCAGCCCGAGCATGAACCGGGTGATCAGCTCGGCTTCGGGCCGGTAGCCCGCGGCGGCGAGGGCGATCGCGACCGCTCCCGCGTCGCGCGGCCAGACGTAGGCCCAGCCGTCGCGGATGCCGGCGGCGACGGCGCCATTGCGCCGGTCGGTGAGGGCGCGAAGGGCAAGCAGCGAGCGCTCGTACACCTGCTCCGCCCACTGCGGCGCCGCCGGGCCGAGCGGCCGGCTGCGGCTGAGCCAGCGGCGGCTGGAGGCGGCGGCACCGGCGATGACTCGAGAGCTCTTGGTGACGAGATTCCCGCCGGCGCTCGTTCGCAGTTGCATCGAGGAGGCGTCACCGCCCACCACGATCGCCAGCTCGCCCCCGTGCACCGCCTGGGTGATGGCGACCCGCGCTCCGTCGAACCAGGCCTCGGTCCGCAGCACGTTCGTCCCGGGCAGGTAGCGCTGCCGGATCCGGTCGGCGCGCCACATCGGCAGCTCCGATCCGTCGCCGGTCCGCACCCAGGGCTGGATCCCGGTGTCGGTCGCGACCGTCCCCGCCGCCTGCCGCTCCGCCGGGTTCTCGATCAGCGCCCGCCCCGCCGGCCCCGGCGCCCGCAGGTCGACCACGTTGCCGTAGGCGTCGACCGCCGCCGTCAGCCCCCCGTCCCCGAGCACCGCGACGCCGAGGAACGGGGGCGGCAGCCCGGGCATGGCCGAGGGCGTCTGCGGGTCCGCGCGTTTGTCGCCGGAGACGAGCAGCAGCGCCGCAACGGTGGCGGCCCCCGCCAGCAGCGCCGCGCTGAGGCCACGCCCCGTGATCTTCATGGTGCGCAACGCTAGTGCAGTCTTAGTGGACGAACATGGATGAGCCTGAGATGAAGCTGGACGCCACCGCCCTCGGCCGGCGCGACGACCTGGCCGCCGAGCTGGCAGCCGTCGGCGGGCACGACCTGACCCCGGCGCGCGTGCTGGCCCAGCACCGCGGCCTCTGGCTGATCGCTCCGCCGGGGGCGACGCCGCGGCTGGCGCCGGCGCGGGGGCGGCTGCGGGGCGAACCACCGGTCACGGGCGACTGGGTCGGCTTCGAAGAGAGCGGGGCGATCGCCTGCGTGCTCGAGCGGCGCGGCGCGCTCGTGCGCCGGATCGCCGACAGCGCCACCGAATCGCAGGTGCTGGCGGCCAACGTCGACGTGGCGCTGATCGCCGAGCCGCTTCCGGACCCGAACCCGCAGCGGATCGAGCGGCTGGCTGCCCTGGCGGCGGCGGGCGACGTGCACGCGGTCCTGCTCCTGACCAAGGCGGATCTCGACCCCGACGCGCACCTCACCGCGGCGGATCTGGCGCGGAAGCTCGGTCTCGCCGAAGGCCTGGCTCTCAGCCCGACCACCGGGGAGGGCCTCGGGTCGGTGCACCAGGTGCTCCAGCCCGGGAGCACGGGCGCCCTGCTGGGTCCTTCCGGCGCCGGCAAGTCGACGCTCGTCAACGCCCTCCTCGGCACCGAGCGCCAGGCGACGCGCCCGGTCCGGGCGAGCGACGGCGAAGGCCGCCACACCACCGTCACCCGCGAGCTGATCCCCCTGCCGAGCGGCGCTCTCCTGATCGACATGCCCGGCCTGCGCAAAGTCGCGCTGTGGACGGGAGGCGACGAGGCCTTTGCCGAGATCGAGGAGCTGGCGGCTTCCTGCCGGTTCGCCGACTGCCAGCACGACTCCGAGCCGGGTTGCGCGGTGCGGGAGGGGGTCGACCCGGAGCGCCTGCGCGCCTGGCGAAAGCTGCAGCGGGAGGAGGCCTGGGTGCGCGACCGCCAGGCGGCTTCGCGCGAGCGCGAGCGGTCCGGGCGGGGCGCCGCCCGGCAGATGCGCGAGGACCGGGCGGCCAAGGGCGACGAGTAACTACGGAGAGAGTCGCGCCCGGGGGCAGGGCAACCCGCCGCCCGCTAGCCTTCGCCCTGCGCAGCCGTTTCAGCGCCTAGGCGAGGTAGCTCAGTTGGTAGAGCACACGACTGAAAATCGTGGTGTCGCCGGTTCGAATCCGGCCCTCGCCACTTCTCCCTAGCCGCTTAAAGCCATGAAGAGTTCGCGTTCTCGCGGGTTGCCGAGGGAGCGGTCGAAGACGGGGATCGAGGCGCCGGGGATCTGCAGAGTGCCGCCGTTGCCGTCGGCCGCGCGGGCCGCGGTCACCTCGTCGCGGCTCCAGGAGGCGATCTCGCCCCTGATGTGGGCGCCGATGTCGTCGCCGGATTCGTCGGTGATCGGCGTCCCCTTCAGGGCCACCACCCGGTCCGGCGTGACGGCGAGGAGGAAGCGCTTCGGCAGCTGCTTGGAGGCGCGCGGCGAGATCAGCTTGATCAGCGCGGCGCCGGTCACCATCGAGAGCGGCGAGGGCGGGGTGCCCTGGCTCAGCGCCGCGACGACGACCACTTCTTCGCCGAGCTCCTCTTCGACGACCTCTCGCATCGTCGTCTCACCGGTCATCGATTCGCGAAACGATCCCATCTCTCTCCTACTTTCGAAGGTCTGCAACTTTGCACGGCAACCGATCGGCTCGGTCGATGATCTCCGGATCTCCAGTCAGCAGTTCCGCTTCCTCCTCGGCAGCCAATGCGACAGCGAAGCAGTCGGCCAGCGCGATCGGGTGCTCTGCCTTCAGCGACGACACCGCCCTCATCGCAGCAATCCCCGGCAGGCTCTCCGTGACCAGCGGCCGCAGCTCGGCCAACACTTGGTCGGCTTCCTGCCGTCCGTGGTCTCGGATCGTGCGGTAGTGGACCTCGATCAGGTTCATCCAGCTCATCGCCGGTCGTTCTCGTTTGATCGTCCGCTCCACGATCCCGGCCGCCGGCTCCTCGCCGTCCAGCCAGGCAAGGACTGCCCAGGAGTCGAGGCATCGCTTCATCGGTGACCTCTAGCGTGGCTCGTTGCGGCGGTCCTCGAGCAGGCGCGACGCCATCCCGCTCTTGGCGAACCGGCCACGAAGGGAGGAAGGCCGGTCGGCTCTGCGGATGACGATGCCGTCGCCGACGGCCTCGAAGTCAACGTCGGCCCCCGGCCCCAGACCGGCCTGCTCCCGCAGTTCCTTCGGAATCACGACTTGGCCCTTTGCTCCAATCCGCTGAGTCATACCGAGTAAGTATAACCACGGCTCTCCAGCTATCGCCTTCGGCTGCCGACCAAGTAAATGAGCCATGGGCGCCATGTTCGGCCAAAGCGAGAAGCCAGAGCACGAGTATTACTCGCGCCATCAGGCGATCGCGGGCGTCTTCATCACCATCTTCTATTGCCTGCTCTTCTTCAGCGGGGTCTTCGAGGCCTCGCTCCTCGAGCTGCGGATCTTCGCGGGCCTCAACACGATCGCCTTCGGGCTCGTCGGCTTCCGCTTGATCCGCGCCCGCGTCGCGGTCTTCGAGTGGGGGATCCGGGTCCACAACGTCTTCTCGACCTTCGAGCTCCCGTGGCAGGACATCGCCCGGTTCGAGATGGGTAGCGCGGGCCTGCTGCCCTACGTCTGCCTGATCCACCTCAGGGACGGTGGCAGGAAGCAGGCGACCGGCATCCAGGAACGGACGAACTTCCCCAGCGGGTCAGCCGAAGAGCTGGCCGAAGAGCTCAACGCCGAGCTGGCGAAGCGGACCGGCGGTGCGGCGCTTCCGACCGCGGGCGTCAGCTGAGCCCGGCGCGTTCGCGCCGCACCAGCCACCAGTCGACGACGTAGCCGCCGAAGGGGAGCACCGCGCCGACCAGGATCCAGAAGGTCTGCTGGTTGGTCCAGCCCTGCTCCGAGCGCAGGTTGAGAGCCATCACCACGTAGGCGACGAAGAGCAGCCCGTGGATCGGGCCGAGGATCTGGACCCCGAGCTCGCTGCCGTCAGCGACGCGTTTGACGTAGGTGGCGACGAGGAGGGCGAGAAAGCTGGTCGCCTCGGCGAGGGCGACGTAGCGGAAGTTGCGCAGGGTCACGGCCGGGAGCCTATGGGACGGCGGCGGGCTGTCAGTTGCCGCCGACCGAGAAGTGCTGGTAGTCCTTCGGCCAGGACCAGTTGCCGCCCCACTCCCAGCCGTTCTCCTCGAAGGCGGCGACCACCGGGCCCTTGCGGTGGATCAGCCCCTTTGCCCGCTGCGAGCGGTCGGCGTAGCGGGCGCCGGCGGGCGGGGAGACGTGGCCGTCGGCGGTCACGTAGGGGTTCTCGATCGGGTTGACGTCGATCGCGTGGCCGTAGGCGTGTTCGGACCAGCGGCTGGTGCCGGCGACGAAGCGGCAGTTGAAGGCGGAGGTGTTGTCGGCGTCCATGCTGCGGTGGTCGTCGGCGCCGTAGGCATCGACCAGCCGCATGCGGCGGATCGGGAACTCGAGGCGGTGAAGCTCGCGCATGACGCGGAGCATCGACTGGGCCGAGTCGCGGTGGACGACGAGGCGGCCGCGGTGGACCTTGCCGTCGAAGCCCCAGTGGGTGACGCGGAGCAGGCGCAGCTGGTTCAGCCCGACGGGGCAGCCGGGGCGCCAGGAGACGCCGGTCATCCGCTCCCGCAGCTGCGGGCTGAGCGGCTCGGCGGTTCCCTCGAAGCGCTCGGCGGCGCCGGTCTGGAACAGGGGCGCGGCGAGGGCGAAGATCGCGAAGCTGGCGAGAGCCCGCTTCATTGGCTTGGCGTCAGCAGCTGGTCGGCGGGGGCGAAGTCGTCGCGCAGGACGTCGGCATCGGCGGCGAACGCCTCCACCTTCTCCTCGCTCAGATTGGTGGTGATCCCGTTTTCGAACAGCGCCGCGTCCGGGATCGGCCGGTCGGAGGCGAAGAAGACGCTGTTGCCGCCGAGCGGTTCTTCGCCGATGCCGAAGGTGACCATGCGGACGTGCTCGAAGGCGTCCAGCAGGGTCGCCGCCTCCGCCCGCTGCAGGTCGAGCGCCTCGAAATCGATCATGTTGAGCGCGTAGAGGCCGCCGGGTTCGAGCACGCGCCGGACTTCGCCGGTCCACTCGGCCGTGGTCAGGTGCCACGGAACCGAGAGGTTGCCGAAGGCGTCGCCGACCACCAGGTCGGCGCTGTCGTCTGGGATGCCGAGCATCTCCACCCGCGCGTCGCCGGCCCTGATCTCCAGCCCCGGCTCCGGCCGCAGACCGAGGCGCTCTTCGTCGAACTCGATCAGTTCCTCGTCGACCTCGAGCACCTCCGCCCGCGACCCCGGCCGGGTCGCCAGCAGCCAGCGCGGCAGGGTGAAGCCGCCGCCGCCGATGAAGACTGCGTCCAGGGGCTCCTTGCCGGGGAAGGTCTCGTTCACCGCTTTGGCGATCCAGCGGGTGTACCGGAACCCGAGGTGGGTCGGGTCGTCGAGATCGACGAAGGAGTGGTCGACGTCGTCCAGCAGCAGCACGTAACCGCCGGGTCGTTCGGGGTCGGCTTCGAGGTTGACGCAGTGGTACTTCGTTTCCGCTTCGCAAGGGGAGTCGACGCTCCCCGACCAGGCGCCGAGGAGGATCAGGAGGAGGCCGCCGCCGGCGACCCCGGCCAGCGGCAGGAGGCGGTTGGAGACGCCGAGGGCGACCCCGGTCAGGATCAGCACCCCGCCGATGATCAGGACCGCGGTGCTGACCGGCAGCAGCGGCACGAGCACGAACCCGGTGCCGAAGGTGCCGAGCAGAGCGCCCGCCGTCGCCCAGCCCGAAAGCGATCCGACCACGGTCCCGCTCGCGCGCAGGTCGTGCAACTGCAGGTGGGCAACCGCCGGCGAGACCGCGCTGAGCACGGCCGCCGCCGGGACCAGGGCGACGAGGGTGATCCCGAGCGCGGCCGCGTCGCCGTCGCCCCGCGCCCCCGGCCCCAGCCAGTGGACGAGCGGGACGATCAGCAGCGCCAGCGCTCCGCCGCCGATGAAGAGGCCGACCACCAGCAGGCGCGTGTCGGTGCGGTCGGCGACCCGTCCGCCGACCGCCGCGCCGAGGGCGATCCCGGCGAGGGCGGCGCCGATGATCGAGGTCGTCGTCTCCAGCGTCAGCCCCACATAAGGGGCGAGAAGCCGCACCGCGAGGATCTCCAGCATCAGGACCGCGCCGGCGGCGACGAAGACGAGACCTGCGGCGACGGCCGGATGAAGGGCTCGAGGGAGTGACTCCTCTTCCAATGAGACCTAGGCTATAGCCGGGATGGACGTCGAAACGCACTACGCCGACTCCGACGGCGTCAGCATCGCCTACCAGGTGCACGGCGACGGACCGCTCGACCTGGTCCTCGTGTCCGGGTTCGTCTCCCAGGTCGAGCTGCTCGCCGAGGAGCCCGGCGTCGCCGGCTTCTTCCGTCGCCTCGCCGGCTTCTCGCGGATGCTCGTCTTCGACAAGCGCGGCCAAGGGCTATCCGACCGGCCTGGCCGCCCGCCGACGCTGGAGGAGTCGATGGACGACCTGAAGGCGGTGATCGACGCCGCCGGCTTCGAGCGACCCGCCCTCTTCAGCGTCTCCGAGGGCGGCCCGATGTCGGCGCTCTACACCGCCACCTACCCGGACAAGGTCTCGGCGCTGGTCCTCTTCGGGACCTTCGCGCGGATGCTGGAGGCGCCGGACTTCCCACCCGGGATCACCGACGAAGCGCTCGATCGCTGGGGAGAGATGATCCGCCGCGAATGGGGCGGTCCGGTCGGGCTCAAGCTCTGGGCGCCGAGCCGGGTGGGAGACCAGGCCTTCGAACGATGGTGGGCGCGCCTGCTGCGGCAGGGGACCAGCCCCGCCGGCGCCGTCGCCCTGATGGAGCTCTACCGGGAGATGGACGTGCGCGCGATCCTGCCGGCGATCGACGTCCCCACCCTCGTGCTCCACCGCGGCGGCGACCGGATGGTCTCGGCCGCTCAGGGCCGCTACCTGGCGGAGAGCATTCCCGGCGCCCGTTACGTCGAGCTGCCGGGCGAAGATCACCTTCCGTTCGCCGGCGACCTGGACGGGGTGCTCGAGGAGGTCGAGGAGTTCCTGGTCGGCAGCCGCGGCGCGAGCGAATCGGAACGGGCGCTGGCGACGATCCTCTTCACCGACATCGTCGGCTCGACCGAGAAGGCGGCGGAGCTGGGCGACCGCGGCTGGCGGCAGCTGCTCGAGCGCCACGACGCGGCGGTGCGCCGGCAGCTGAGCCTGCACCGCGGGCGCGAGGTGAAGACGATGGGCGACGGTTTCCTCGCCACCTTCGACGGCCCGGCGCGGGCGATCCGCTGCGCCGCCGCCGTGCGCGACGAGGTGGCGAGCCTCGGGATCGAGGTGCGGGTGGGGATCCACACCGGCGAGGTCGAGCTGATCGGCGACGACGTCGGCGGCATGGCGGTCAACATCGGCGCCCGGATCGGGGCGCTGGCCGACGCCGGCGAGGTGCTCGTCTCCAGCACCGTCCGCGAGCTGGTGGTCGGGTCGGGGCTGGAGTTCGCCGACCGCGGGGTGCAGACGCTGAAGGGGGCGCCCGGCGAATGGCGCCTCTTCGCGATCGATTCGCCGCCGACTTGAGGCGAAGAATTCACTTCTTGCGCGCATCTCGTTACAGACAATGAGTTACACTCGTCATCATGGAGGTGGCAAGGGAAAGCTGGACCGACGAGCGGCTTGACGACTTAAAGGAGAGCGTGAATAAGCGCTTTGATGCTGTCGACCAAGAGTTGCGGGAGCTCCGCCGGATGATGTTCCAGGGATTCATTGCGCAGACGACGATCACTGTCTCTTGCTTCGCCGGTCTCGCTGGCCTGTTCGCCCTCTAGCCGACCGTCCGCCCCCGTCTCTACCTTGGGCGGACGATGAGCGAGCAGACGCAGATCGAGGCGTTCGCCCCGCCAGAGCCGCCGGCGGAAGCGGCGCTGGAGCCGGCCATCAGGACCCCTATTCGCGACCTCGAGGACGGGCAGCGGGTCAGCGGCGTCTACGCGGTCCGTGAGCGGGAGCTGCGCCGCAAGCGCAACGGCGACCCCTGGCTGCGGTTGTCCGTCGGCGACGCCACCGGCACCGCCGAGGCGGTCTGCTGGGAGGAGGCCGAGGCGCTCCATGCCCTCTGCTGCGGAGGCTCACCGGTGCATGTCACCGGCGTCTTCGAGATCAGCGAGCGCTGGGGGGCGAAGATCAAGATCAGCTCCCTCCGCGAAGCCGAGCCGCACGAGTACGAGACCGAGGACCTGGCCGCCGAGTCGGACGTCTCCGTGGAGCTGCTCGAGCGCGACCTGCGCGAGCTCCTGAGCACGGTCCAGAAGCCCGACCTGCGTGAACTGCTCGAGGTCTTCTTCGGCGAGGAGTCCGAGACCTGGAAGCGCTTCAGCGTCGCCCCGGCGGCGAAGACCTACCACCAGGCCTACCGCCACGGGCTGCTCGAGCACACGCTCTCGGTTGCCCAGGCCGTCTCCGCCGCCGCCAACTTCTTCCCCGGGATCGACCGCGACGTCGCCGTCACCGGCGCCCTCCTGCACGACATCGGCAAGTGCGTCGCCTACAACGACGACCCGCTGGCGATCGACCTCACCGACGCCGGCCGCCTGCAGGGGGAGATCCCGCTCGGCTACTACACCGTTCGCCGGGCGATCGAGGACCTGCCGGGCTTCGACCCCGCGCTCGCCCAGTGCGTTCTCCACATCATCCTCAGCCACCACGGCTCGCTCGAGCACGGCTCCCCCGTCGTCCCCGCCACCCGCGAGGCCGTCCTCGTCCACATGATCGACAACCTCGGCGGCCGCCTCGGCAGCTTCGACCGCATCGAGAAGCAGCTTCCCGCCGGCGAGGCCTGGTCGGGCTTCGACCGGGCCCTGTCGGGCTCGGCCTTCTTCGCCCAGCGCGCCGCCTGAAGTCGCAGAAATTCTTCAAAGAATTTGCGCTTCCGTGCGCTTAGCGCCTTGTTTCGTGAAGACGAAACGTTACGCTAGGATCATGACCGTGATGCTCCCGAGGGAGACTCCAACCGACCAGCGCCTGGACGCTCTATCCGGACAGCTGCATGGCCTCGACAAGAAGGTGGACCTTCTCGACGGCAGGGTGGGGGCCCTCGAGAAGAAGGTCGACGAGGGGTTCTCGAGAACCGACGAGCGCTTCAAGCAAGTGGACGAGGGCTTCAAGCAGGTGGACGAGCGCTTCGACAAGCTCACCGAACGCATCGATGCCTACAACCGGACCGTGATGGGCGGTCTGTTCGTGACCGTCGCCACCCTGATCGGCGGCACCCTCTTCTAGTTCGGCGCCCCTACTGGAAGCGTTCGCTGCAGCGCTGGATCCGGTTGACGTCCTGGTGGGCCCGCTTGATGCAGCGGATCAGCTTGTCGGCGTCGCCCTGCTGTTTAGACGCTCTCAGCGACTTTCGGATTTCGCGCTCGACCTGGCGGTTGACGTCGTCGATCGTCTTGTTGATGTCGCCCATGTCGGTCTGTTCGAAGCCCATGCGGACGTTCTCGTTGACTTCGCGACTGATGTCCTTGCCCGCGTCCAGAGTCGGCTTGACGACGAAGAAATAGACCGCTGCGAGGATTCCGACCGTCACTAAAAGCCGGATAATGCCCGCGGTTACGTTGCCGAAGAGGTTTCGGAGGACGTCCATGCGCTGCGCGCAGACTATCCTGCCGACCAGTGGCGAAGGACACCGAGAAGCTGATTCGCCAGCTCTCGTTGATCTCGTTCCTGATGGCTCAGGGGAGGCCGGTTTCGGCCCTCGAGATCAAGCGTGAGGTGGAGGGCTAAAGCGACATGAACGACGACGCTTTCGCGCGCCGTTTTTACGCCGACCGGGCGGAGCTGGAGAGCCTCGGGATCCAGCTCGGCGTCGAGAAGCCGGGCGAGGGCTTCTTCGAGGCCGAGCTCTACTCGCTGCCGCCGGAGAACTTCTACCTCGACCCGATCAAGTTCTCCGACGAGGAGCTGGCGGCGCTGAGCACGGCGCTGATGCTGCTCACCGACGGCGGCTTCGCCTACGCCGAGCCGCTGCGGCTGGCGCTGCAGCAGGTCGCCTGGGGGCACCCGAACCCGCTCAACGAGGGCGAGCGCGCCCCGGTCGAGATGGCGATGACCGCCTCCGCCGGCGGCCGCGACCTCTCCCAGCGCCTCTCCAAGATCGAGACCGCGATCAGCCGCCGGAAGACGATCGAGTTCACCTACTACACGATGGAGCGGGGCGAGACCGAAAAGCGCAAGGTCGACCCCTACCACCTGGTCTTCCGCGGCGGGCAGTTCTACCTGATCGGCCACTCGCACGAGCGCGATGCGGTGCGCGTCTTCCGCCTCTCGCGGATCCAGGGCAAGGTCGGGTACGCCTCCAAGGCCGAGCACGATTTCTCGCCGCCCGAGGACTTCGACCGCCGCGACTACGGCAGCCGTGCCGACTGGCAGCTGGGGGAGACCCAGGGAACGGCGAAGATCTGGATCCGCGAGCGGATCGCCTGGCTGATCGAGCGCGACTTCGGCTCCTACGGAGAGCTCCGTAACGTGAAGAAGTCGGACGGGGCGCCTGGCAAGGGCCGCATCTTCGAAACGAGCTACGCCTCCGAGCGCGAGCTGATCGCCTGGGTTCTGCGCTGGCGGCAGAACGCGCAGGTGCTGGCGCCCGACGATCTGCGCGAGGAGGCCGAGAAGCGGCGCGATCTTCTGTTGCAGCGCCACGAGAACGGCTTCCGTCCCGCCGATGTCGTCGATCGCCCGCTCGAGGAGGAGCCGAAGCGCAGCCGCTCCAACGGCCGCGGCGACGCTGCGATTCGGCCTGAGCGCTTCGCCCGCCTGGTGACCCTTGCCGGTCTGCTGATCGAAGCGGCGAAAAAGGGCGAGCGGCTGCAGGTCGCCGACCTGCGCGAGCGGCTGGAGCTGACCGAGGACGAGCTGCGCGAGGACGTCGAGCTGCTCAACGTCGTCAACTTCGGCGGCGGCACCTATGTCCTCTACGCGGAAATCCTCGGCGACGAGATCGAGGTCGACTCCCAGCCTTACGGCGACAACTTCGCCCGCCCCGCCCGGCTGCTGCCGCTGGAGGCGAAGGCGCTGGTCGCGGCGATCGACCTCTTCGGCGACCACCTGCCGCAGTCCGACCTGCAGAGCGCGCGGGAGAAAATCGTCAAGGCGCTCGGCCATGACCCCTCCGAGGAGGGCCTGGAGATCGCCTCGGCCGGCGGTGGCGACGCCGAGATCGCGCGGATCGTCAACCAGGCGATCGCCGAGAGCCGGGTGCTCGAGCTCTCCTATTACAAGGAGAACGAGGACCAGTTCACCGAGCGCCGGGTCGAGCCCTACCGGCTCGAGAACGGCAAAGAGGGCTGGTACGTCGAGTGCTACGACCTGACCAAAGCGGGGGTCCGTCACTTCAAGCTCGACCGGGTCAAGGAGGCGCGGCTCTCCGAGGAGAAGTTCGAGCCGCGGCCCGAGGTTGAGGAGCTGGCCGGGGTCGAGGGCTGGATGACCCACGGTGAGGTGCCGACCGCCGAGGTGGCCCGCGTCTGGGTCTCGCCGGAGCGGGCGCGCTGGCTGCGCGAGGAGCGGACGGTGGTCGAGGAGCTCGCCGACGGCGCCGTCGTCGTCGAGCTTCCCTACGCCGGCAAGCCCTGGCTGGTGCGGGAGATCCTCCGCGGCGCCGGCGACCTGGTCGTGCTCGAACCGCCGGATGCGCGCGAGGCGATCGCCAAGGAAGTAACCGACAACTGAACGAGGCACCCGGCCACCCCGAGGTCCTGAAGATCGTCGCCCCCAACCCGGGGCCGATGACGCTGGAAGGGACCAACACCTACCTCTTCGGGTCTGACCCCTGCGTGGTGATCGATCCAGGGTCTGATGACCCCGGTCACCTCAACGCGATCCGCGCCGCCGCCGAGGAGCGGGGCGGGGTCGGGCTCGTCCTCCTCACCCACTCCCACGGCGACCACACCGCCGGCGCCGATCAGCTCGACGCCGAGGTCGTCCTTCCCTCCGATGGGGAGGAGCACTTCGCCCTCCGGGCGCTGGCCACGCCGGGCCATGCCGAGGACCACGTCTGCTTCCTCACCGAAACCGGGGTTTGCTTCAGCGGCGACCTGGTTCTCGGTCTCGGCTCGACGATCGTCCCGCCCGGCGGCAACTCCCTCGCCGCCTTCATGGACTCCCTCGCCCTCCTGCAGGCGCAGGAGATCGAGCTGATCGCCCCCGGTCATGGGCCCTGGGTCACCGACCCCGCCGCCAAGCTCGCCGAATACGTAGAGCACCGCCAGATGCGCGAGCGCCGCCTCATCGCCGCCCTGGAGGAAGGCGAGCGCTCCCGCGCCCAGCTCCTCGCCACCGTCTGGGACGACATCCCGATGGAGCTCTTGCCGATGGCGGCGATGGCGATGGAGGCCCACCTCGAAAAGCTCGAGGGCGAGGGGCGGTTGCCGGAGGAGCTGGAGGCTTAGCCCGGCAAACTGGCTGGGTAGCCAGTACCCTGACTGAATGAAGCGGGCGGCGCAGGTGGGACTGCTGACTGGCGCGGTGGGAACCGGCCTCGCCGGAGCTGCTGCAGCGACCCTCTGGCACCGCCTCGCCCGCCGGCCGCTCCCCCGGGTGAAGGGGACGATCGAGATCCCCGAGCTGACGGGGAAGGTGCGCGTGCGACGCGATCGCTGGGGGGTCCCTCATATCGAGGCCGACGACCGCGGGGACCTCTTCTTCGCGCAGGGCTACTGCCACGGGCAGGACCGCCTCTGGCAGATGAGCTTCTACCGGCGGGTCGTCGAGGGCCGGATCTCGGAGATGGCCGGCGAGGAGGGGCTGCCGCTCGACAAGTTGATGCGGACGCTGGGGATCCGGCGGATCGCCGAAGCCGAGGTGGCGGCACTCGACCCGGGTCTGCGCGCCAAGCTCGAGCGTTTCTGCGCCGGCGTCAACGCCGCCGCCCGCGACGCCCGGGCGCTGCCGTTCGAGATGCAGGTGCTGCGCCAGGAGTGGAAGCCCTGGCGGCCGGCCGACATCCTCAGCCTAGGCAAGCTGCTCGCCTTCGGCCTCTCGACCAACTGGGAGCGGGAGCTCCTGCGCGCCGACATGGTGCGCGAGCTCGGGCCGGAGCTGGCCACCCGGCTCGACCCCGTCTACCCCGCCGGCAACCCGGTCGTCGCCGAATCCCAGGAAGCCTGGACCGGCGAAGGGATGCCGCTGGTCGAGCAGATCGACCGGGTGCGGAGCTCGCTGGGGCTGGCCGCCGAGGCGTCCGGCTCCAACAACTGGGCCGTCAGCGCCGAGCGCTCGAAGAGCGGCACGCCGCTGATCGCCGGTGACCCGCACCTCTCGCCGAGCATGCCGGGCATCTGGTACGAGATCGAGCTGCGCCACGGCGACCGCTTCGTCCGCGGCGCCTCGCTGCCGGGCATGCCCGGGATCTACATGGGCCAGAACAACGACGTCTGCTGGACGATCACCAACGTGATGGCCGACGTCCAGGACCTCTTCGTCGAGCGGATCGAGGGCGACCGATACCTGTTCGAAGACGAGTGGCGGCCGCTGCAGGTCGCCCACGAGGAGATCGTCGTCAAGGGCCGCTCCGAGCCGGTGGCGCTCGAGGTGCGCTCGACCCATCACGGGCCGATCGTCAACGAGGCGCTGGGGGCCGACGAGGGGGAGCCGCTGGCGTTGGCCTTCCAGACGCTGCGCGAATCGACCGCTTTCGAAGCCGCCTTCGAGCTGCTCGACATCGCCTCCGGGCCCGAGCTGGTGGCGAAGCTCGAGGGCCACACCTCGCCGGCCTCGAACATGGTCTGGGCCGACCGTCGAGGCTCGATCGGGTACAAGCTGATCGGCCGTTTGCCGCGTCGCCGCGGCGGCTGCCCGGACCTGCCGAAGCCTGGCTGGAGCGGCGAGTTCGAGTGGGAGGGGACGGTGCCCTACGACGAGCTGCCGGAGGTCGTCGACCCCGAGTGCGGCTACGTGATCACCGCCAACAACCGGATCGTCGGCGACGACTACCCGCACCACATCACCAGCGACTGGCTCGACGGCTTCCGCGCCAAGCGGATCGAGCAGATGCTCGAAGAAATCGAGAAGCACGACCTCGAGAGCTTCGAGGCGATCCAGAACGACAACTTCTCGTTGCCGGGAGTAGAGGCCGCGGCGCGGCTCAGCCGCCTGCACCCGCGGGGCCAGCGCGAGCGCAGCGCTGTCGAGCGGCTGCGCTGCTGGGACGGCAACCTCGACCCCGACTCGATCGCGGGCACGATCTACCAGGCCTTCCTGCTGCGGCTGGCGCGGGAGGTGGCGCGCTGCGCGATCGGCGACCGCGATCTCTGCGAGCGCTGGCTCGACCGCGCCGACAACGGCTTCCTGCCGCACGTCACCTCGCCGTGGCGCTGGCACTCGCACCTGATGAACCTCTGGGAGGAAGGCGACGAGGAGCTGATCGGCCGGCCCTGGGACGAGCTCGTGCTGGAAGCGCTGGCCGGCGCCCTCGACGACCTCACCGACCGCTTCGGCCCCGACCCGGGGGACTGGCGCTGGGGCAAGGTCCACGAGCTGAAGTTCCCGCACCCGCTCGGCGACGCCAACCCCCTCTTCGACCGCCTGCTCAACCGCCGCCTCCGCGCCGGCGGCGCCCAGGAGACCGTCAGCCAGATCGCCTACGACCCCAACGATCCCTACAACGCGGTCTGGGCGCCGAGCTGGCGGATGCTCGCCGATCCGACCGACCCCGACCGCTCCCGCTGGCAGGCCTTCACCGGCCAGTCGGGGCACCCGGCCAGCCCGCACTACGACGATCTCCAGGTCGACTGGCTCGAGGGGCGGACCCAGCCGATGGCGGGCGAGGGCCCGTGGTCGGAGCTGGAGCTGGTCCCCGCCGCTACTTAGCCGCCAGTCGCGGGTTCTGGCAGGGATGCCACGCACCAAGGTTGTTCTTCCCCTGCTTCTGACCATCGCTTTCCTGCTGGCGCCTGCCGCCGCGCAGGCCGTGCCGCGCGGGTTCTTCGGGATCGTTCCGCAGACGCCCATCGGCGCCGAGGACCTGGCGCGGATGGAGGCGGGCGGGATCGAAACGGTCCGGCTCCCGGTCTCCTGGGCGGCGATCCAGCGCTCGGCGCGCAGCGACTACGACTGGAGCGGTCTCGACGCGGCGGTGGGCGGCGCGGCGAAGAACGGGATCGAGATCCTGCCCGTGCTCGGCAGCGCCCCGGGCTGGGCGACCGGGAACTGGCGACGGATGCCGGTCGACAACGGCCGCCAGCGGCGCGCCTGGGCCGCGTTCGTCCGCGCTGCGGTCGAGCGTTACGGCCGCGGCGGCGAGTTCTGGACCGAGCACGCGCCGGGCAGTAGCGACCCCGTGCCGCCGACGCCGATTCGCGCCTGGCAGATCTGGAACGAGGAGAACTTCTTCTACTTCGTCAAGCCGGTCTCGCCGGGTCGCTTCGCGCGGCTTCTGGCCGTCACCCGCCCGGCGGTCCGCCAGGCCGATCCCCGGGCCGAGATCGTCCTCGGCGGCCTCTTCGGCTCGCCGAAGCAGCGGATGCCGCGGGCAATGGACGCGGTCGACTTCCTGAACCAGCTGTACCGCAAGCGCGGCGCCAAGGCCAACTTCGACGCCGTCGCCCTCCACCCCTACGCGGCCGACGTGACCGAGCTGCGCCGCCAGGTCGAGGCGGTGCGGGCGACGATGGCCCGTCACGGCGACCGTCGCTCCGGTCTCTACCTCACCGAGATCGGGTGGGGCTCGGCGTTCAACCCGCGCACCGTCGCCTTCGAGGTGGGCCTGCGCGGCCAGGCGCGCGAACTGCGCAGCGCCTACGGCTACCTGCTCTCCAACCGGAAGCGGCTGCGGCTGCGGCAGGTCGACTGGTTCACCTGGAAGGACGTGCCCGGAGGCTGCAACTTCTGCGACTCCTCCGGCCTCTTCCGCCGCGGCGAGAAGTTCCGGCCGAAGCCGGCCTGGCGGGCCTTCGTCCAGGTCACCCGTCGCGCGCGATAGCGCTGACCAGCTCGACGATCGGCTGCGGGGCTTTGCCGGGCGAGCCCGCGTCGAAGGGCGGGCTGGGGTCGTACTCGATCCCCAGCTGCACCGCCTGCGCCACCTCAGGCCCGAGCTCGCGACCGACCAGGTGGAGCGCCATGTCGATCCCGGCGGAGACCCCGGCGGCGGTGATCGTCTTGCCGTCCTCGACGTAGCGCCCGCCGACCGGCTCCGCCCCGAACTCGCGCAGCTGCTCGAGGTAGAGCCAGTGCCCGGTCGCGCGCTTTCCCTCCAGCAGCCCTGCGGCGCCGAGCAGCAGCGAGCCGGTGCAGACCGAGGTGGTCCATTTAGTCGTCCGGTCGACCTCCCGCAGCCACTCGTGCAGGTCCGGGTCCTGCATCAGCGGCCGTTTGCCGTCGCCGCCGGGGACGAGGACGATGTCGGCCTCGCGCACCTCGGAGAGCGCGTGGTCGGCGGCCAGCCCCAGCGTGCGCGCCTCGTCGCGGACCTCGCCCTTCTCGCGGGCGACGGTGAGGACCTCCCAGCCGGGCACGTTCCGCATCACTTCGTAGGGCCCGATCGCGTCGAGCGGGGCCATTCCCTCGTAGAGCAGCAGTGCGATCTTCATGACCCAATGGTGCCCGCGTCGGCCGGTGAGCGCTAGAGGCAGGAATGACAATGTTCGCTAGATTCCTGCCATGCACCGCGTCGCCGTACTCTGCTTCGACGGCCTCGTCGCCTTCGACCTCACCGCGCCCGCGCAGGCGTTCATGCTCGCCGCCCGGCCCGGCGGGGAGCCGTTGTACGAGGTGACCGCCTGCTCCACCGACGGGGCTCCCGTCCGCACCACCAGCGGCTTCCAGGTGGTCCCCGGCTCCGGCTCCACGGCGCTGCGGCGGGCCGACACGATCGTCCTCCCCGGCTACGCGAACATCCTCGCCCCGCCGCCGGAGGAGGTGCTGGCAGCGATCCGCGCCGCCGCCCGGCGCGGCGCCCGGCTGATGTCGGTCTGCACCGGCGCCTTCGCGCTCGCCCACGCCGGGGTCCTCGACGGCCGGCGCGCCGCCACCCACTGGGCCTGGGCGGGGGAGATGGCCAGTCGCTTCCCCGCCGTCGCGGTCGACCCCGACGCGCTCTTCGTCGACGAGGGCGAGGTGCTGACCTCGGCCGGGCTCAGCGCCGGCATCGACCTCAGCCTCCACGTCATCCGCAAGGACTGGGGAGCCGCCGCCGGCGAGCGCGTGGCCCGGCACATGGTCGCCGCCCCCCATCGCGACGGCGGCCAGGCGCAGTTCTTCCGCCCGCAGCCATCCACCGCCGGCGGCTCGCTGGAGCCGACCCGGCGCTGGGCGCTGGAGCGGCTCGCCGACCCCCTCGACGTCGCGGCGATGGCGCGCCACGCTGGCGTCAGCCCCCGCACCTTCGCCCGCCGCTTCCGCGAGGAGACGGGCACGACGCCGCTGCAGTGGCTGCTCGCGCAGCGGGTCCTGGAGGCCCGCCGGCTGCTCGAGGAGTCCGACCTGCCGGTCGAGGAGGTCGCCTGGCGCTGCGGCTTCGGCACCGCCGCCTCGCTGCGCGAGCACTTCCGCCGTGCCACGGCGACGAGCCCGAGCGCCTACCGCCGTTCCTTCCAGCCCGTAGGCTGAGGGCCGTGAGCCGGCGCGACCAGATCAAGCTCAGCGAGGAGGAGCTGCGGCAGCTGCTGGGGGAGGAGCGGGTCGCGATCGTCTCCAGCCTCGGTCCGCGCGGGTGGCCGCATTCGATGCCGCTCTGGTTCGTCCCCCGCGACGGGGTCATCTGGATCTGGACGTATGCGAAATCGCAGAAGGTCCGCAACCTCGAAAGCGACCCGCGGGCGACGGTCCTGGTCGAGGCCGGGCACGAGTACGGCGAGCTGCGAGGAGCGATGGTCGAGTCCGAGGCGGTGATCCACCGCGACTTCGACGTTGTCCTCGGGTTTGCGGAGGAGCTGACCGTGCGTTACGCCGAGGGGATCTCCTCCGTCGAGGGGGACGCCAAGGCGGCGTTGGAAGCTCAGGCGCCGAAGAGGGTGGCGATCAGTTTCCCGCCGCTGCGAACGGCAACCTGGGACCACCGTAAGCTCGGCGGCACCTACTGACCCGGTCCACTCGCTACCTTTCCCGACTCGATGAAACGACGCCTCCTCGCGCTTCCCCTGATCGCCTGCTTCCTCCTCGCCCTCGTCGTCGGCAGCCAGCCGGGCGGCGCGAAACCGCTGCCGCGGGTTCCGCAGGGCTTCTTCGGGATCGTCCCGCAGACCCCGCTGACGGCCGAGGACTACAGCTACATGGAGGCCGGCGGGATCGAAAGCATCCGCCTCACCCTGCCGTGGGCGGGCGTGCAGCCGAAACGAAACGGGCCCTACCAGTGGGAAGGCTTCGACCTGGCGCTGGAAGCCGCCGTGCTGAGCGGGATGCGGGTGCTGCCCTCGATCGGCTCGCCCCCCCGCTGGGCCACCCGCAAGGAAACGTCGATGCCGGTGGCGACGGCGGCGCAGCGCATCGCCTGGGAAAAATTCCTCCGCGCCGCGGTCGCCCGCTACGGCCCCGGCGGTGACTTCTGGGACGAGCGCGCGGTCGGCGGCGGCGGGATCGGGCCGAATTACGAACCCGAGCCGGTGATCTCCCGGCCGATCCCGATCCGCGAGTGGCAGATCTGGAACGAGTCGAACTTCTTCTACTTCGCCTACCCGGTCTCGCCGACGCAGTACGCGAAGCTGGTGACCGCCTCCAGCAAGGCGATCAAGTCGGTCGACCCGCGGGCGAAAGTGGTCCTCGCCGGTCTCTTCGCCGAGCCGACCGCGCGGGGGAAGAAAGGGATGCCCGCGACCACCTACCTGCAGCGGCTCTACGACATCCCCGGCTTCAAGAACCGGTTCGAGGGCTTCGACCTTCACCCCTACGCGATCGACGCCGAAGACCTGGAACGAATGATCGAGGAATTCACCGAAGTCGCGCGGGAAAACCGCGACCGCCCGGCGCTCTACCTGACCGAGCTCGGGTGGGGATCGGAGAACAACTTCGAGGAGGTCGCCTTCGAGCAGGGCATCCGCGGCCAGGTGAAGCAGCTGAAGGCCTCCTACGCCTACCTGATGGCGAACGCGCGCCGGCTCAACCTAAAGTCCGCCTACTGGTTCTCCTGGAAGGACCTGCCCGGCTCCTGCACCTTCTGCGACTCGGTCGGGTTCTTCCGCGCCGGCCCGAAGTTCAAGGCGAAGCCCGCCTGGCATGCCTTCGTCCGCCTCACCGGTGGCCGCGCGAGGCCGTGAGCGGCTGAGCAGGTCCGCGCCGCTCGTCCTGCTCGTCGTGGCGATGGCCGCTGCGGCGGCGCTGCTGCTCAGCTACGGCTCTGGGCTGACCTACTTCCAGGACTCCTGGGAGTTCCTCATGCACCGGCGGGATTTCACCGTCGACACCGTCTTCACCCCGCACAGCGAGCACATCGTCGTCATTCCGGTCCTGATCGAGCTGGTCTCGCTGCGGCTCTTCGGCATGGAGTCGATGACGCCTGACCTCGTGGTCCTGGTGGCGCTGCTGCTGGGCGCCGCCGCCTGCCTCTTCGTTTACGTGCGCCGCCGGCTCGGGCCCTGGCCGGCGCTGCTGATGACGACGCTGCTGCTCTTCCTCGGTCCCGCCTGGCAGGACCTGCTCTGGCCCTTTCAGATCGGCTACGCCGGCGGCATCCTCTGCGGCCTGGCGGCGCTGCTGGCGCTGGAGAACGAGGACCGGCATTGGGACCTGGCGGCCTGCGCTCTGCTGACGCTCGCGACCGCCTTCTCCAGCCTCGGGATTCCCTTCGCGGTCGGAGCCGCGGTCCAGATCCTCCTGCAGCGGCGGCAGCTCGGCCTCCGCCGCCTCTACGTGGTCGTCGTGCCGCTGCTCCTCTACGCCGCCTGGTACCTCGGCTGGGGCCACGAGTCGCCAAACCAGCTCAGCGCCGCCAACGTCTTCGACTCCCCCGGCTACGTCGGCGAAGGGATCGTCGCCTCCCTCGACGCGCTGCTGGCGCTGGGGACGATCGCCGACGAAACCGTCGCCCGCTCGCGGTGGGGCCTGCCGCTGCTGATCGTCCTCCTCGCCCTCGTCGCCTACGGCCAGCTCCGCCGGCCCGGCTTCCCGCGGGGCCTGTGGCCGGCCCTCGCCGCGGGGGCGACCTTCTGGTTCCTCGCCGCCTTCAACGAGAGCCTCGGCCGCGAGCCGTACTCGAGCCGCTATCTCTACATCGGCGTCTTCTTTCTCCTCCTCGTCGCCGCCAACCTGCTCCAGGGCGTGCGCCTCAACCGCTGGGGGCTGATCGTCGCGGGGGCTTTGACCGCCGTCGTGGTCGGCTTCAACCTGGTGCCGCTGCGCGAAGGCAGGGACTTCTTCGAGAAGCAGACGGTCCTCACCCGCGCCGACCTGGCCGCGATCGAGATCGCCGCGCCGAGAGTGGACCCCGGTTTCCGGCTGCCCCCGGAAATCTCGGGCACGCTCTTCCTCAACGAAATCGAAGCCGGCGAGTACCTGCAGGCGGTGGGCGAATACGGCTCTCCCGCCTACTCGCCGGCGGAGCTGGCCGCCGCGCCCGAGGAAGGGCGCATGCACGCCGATCTGGTCCTCGCCAACGCGCTGCCGCTGAACATCGAAACGACGGCCGGGGCGGCGGACCGGGCGGGGCGTTGCATCGAAGTCGCGGGCGGCGGTCAGGCGCCGCTGGCCCTGCGGCCGGGGGTGACCACGATCCTGCTCGGGCCGGGTGGCACGGGGAAGGTCAGCCTGCGGCGGTTCGCGCGGGACGAGTATCCCCTCGTCTCGGAAGGGATAGCCCCCAGGTCGACCACGCGGCTGGAGATTCCTCCCGACCGGTCCGATCGGCCCTGGCAGCTCCTGGTCGAGGCGCCGGGGACCGCCACCGTCTGCCGGGGCTGAGCCCGCTCGGCGGCGTCAGGGACGCAGCCGGGTGCGCAGCCTGGTCGCAAGGCGGCGGGCGGGTTCCGTCATCCGCCATGACCGCGACGCGAGCACGGACTCGAGCTGCTGCTGCGCCTGTTCGAGCTCGAGGGTGGGACCGGCGGGTCCCGTCCCGCCACGGCTCCGCCGCAGCCGGTAGTCCTGCGAGAGCCCGAGGGCGCGTTTGCCTCTCGCCACCATCGGCCCGACCGCGCGCTCCAGGTCCTCCCGGCCGCGGTCGCGGATGGTGTCGAGCACGTCTTCCCAGAGGACGAGCTGGATCGGCTGGGACATCTCGTAGTCGTCGAGCAGCCCGAGGTCGAGCTCCGGGGGGAAGGTCGTCACCTCCTCGCGGGCGCCGATCGCCTCCAGCGAGATCTTGGTCAGCATGCACTTGCGGCAGCGGCCGCAGTTGTAGGCGGCGTCGGGGTTCTCCCAGCAGACGCGGAGGGTGCGGCGGACGACCGGGTGGCCGGCGATGCGCGCGATCCGCTCCTCGCGGCCGAAGCGCCCGCCGTCGTCGACGATCTCCAGGTTCTCGGTGCTCCAGAGCTGGTCGACGAGGCGAGCCGAGCCGATCGGCGGCTGGGTCTCGTGGTCGGTGTCCCCCGGGATCAGCACGCGGTCGAAGAGGGGTTCGAAGAAGAGGGCGATCGCCACCAGCGGGCAGGCGGAGTAGGTCTCCCAGCGAAGCAGCGGGTCGGACAGCTCGCGCGCGTTGGTCTCGACCACGTGCAGCGGCAGCCCCAGGTCCGCCGCCGCCGCGCGCAGCCGCTCCTCGACCTGGTCGGCCAAGCCCTCCTGGTGGCTCAGCCCCGGCAGCAGGTCGTAGCCGCGGACGAAGATCAGGTCGGTGAGGTCGGGGTTGTCGAGGATCGTCGCGAACGAGTCGACGCCGCCGCTGAAGAAGGCGGCGACTCGGCCGGTCGGGTCCCGGCGCCCGGGCGCGCGGACGGGGGCGGACACCTCGACTTCCTCCAGCGCCGGTTCGCCGAAGTCCCACCCGAACGACCAGGCGCGCTGGATCGCCTGGAACTCGCGCTGGTTCCGCAGCATCCGCGGGCTCACCGGCTCGCTCATCGTCAGGCCGCCGCCGCTCCGCATCGCCGGCATCACGCAGGTCGCCAAGGCGGCATCGGCGCTCGGCTCCAGCTCGGTCGTCGTCCGGTACCAGAGGCGACGCGGCTCGGCGCCGGCGATCCGCGCCTCGAAGGAGAGCTCCCCGCCGCCGCCCGCGAGGTCGAGGATCGCGTGCGTCGGCGCCGCTGGCATCTGCTTCAGCCTCCTCGCAGGCGACGCGTCAGGCGCCTCAGGGGCGCCGTCGCCTTCCACGAAGTCGAGCCAAGGACCATCCCCAGCTGGGCGTGGGCATCGGCGGCGCGGCGCTCGGCCTCCTCGGCCCGAGCCTCCGCCTCGGCGACGGCGTCAGCCTCGGCAGCGCCGTCGTCTGCGGCGACTTCGTCGGGGGGAGGAGCAGCGAGCGCGCCGATCGCCCTCAGGCCGCCGCGCCCGATCGATCCCAGCAGATCCGCCTCGGCCTCCATTCGCCTGCGGCGCACCCGGGAGCCCGCCGCGACGATGCGCTGCCGGGTCGCGCGCCCCGTCTCCCCCTCCAGGACGTGAGGAGCGATCGCCGCGGCGGCGGCCTTCGGATCTTCCGTGGAGCGGGGGGCGAACGCATCCGGAAGGTCGAAGTCGGCGAGCAGGCCCCTTGCCTTCTGGTCGTAGTACCCCGTGTCGTTGAGGAGCAGGGTGGGGAGCCCGAGCAGCAGCGAGGTGAGGGCGATGTGGAACGAGCAGCTGACGGTGAGGGCGGCGCCGCGCATCTCCGCTGCGACCTCGGCGACGTTGGCCGGCCGCAGCACGCGCGGCTCGCCCACCTCGAGGCCGCGCTCCTCGCAGGCGGCGGCGAAACGCCGCACCCCCTGCCGCTCGTCGACCCGCGGGTCGAGGTAGGCGAGCAAGGGCCGGACCCTCAGCTTGCGGCCGCTGAGGCGCGAGAGCTCGGCCAGGAGCCCGACGTCGAAGTCACGCACGGCATCGGGGCGGCCGGTCACCCAGTCGTGTTCGGCGAAGTGGACGTTGACCTCGAGCGGTCCGTCCTCCTCGACGTGGGCGTCGGTGGCGGCAAGCTCCCCGAGAATGCCCACCCCGTCGTCGCCGGTGTTGATCGCCTTCGCCCCCTCGCCCAGTTGCGCCAGCGCCGCCACCGAGGCGTCGTCGCGAGCCCCGAGCAGCTCGAAGCCATGCAAGAGCGCCTTGTCGGCAACGTCGAGATCGCCGATCCACTCCGCGTCGACCTGTAGCCCGGAAGAGAAGCGGGTGACCGTCCCCGCCTCCCTGAGCAGCGTCTCCACCGCCCGCAGCATCGCCAGCTTTCTCTCCCCCCAGGAGGGATTGAGGAAGCCGCCGCCGTAGAGGTAGGAGACCCCGAGGTTCAGGCCCTTCGGGGGCGGTACCGGGACCAGCCCGTCCTCGCCACCCCCGCCGTCTTGGTCGAAGTAGAGGACGTGCCGCGGCCGGTTGACGAACTCGCCGGCCAGCGCCTCGTGGGTGGAGGCGAACTGCCGCTCCACCACCGGCAGGACCAGGAGGCTGGGATCGAGGGGCTCGAGCAGGGCGAGCGCGGCGTCGAGCAGGACGATGTCCCCGTAGTTGCCCGACCCGTCGTAGCCGCCGACGAGCAGGGCGGCGGCGC
>JALYWY010000421.1 GCA_030852475.1 Actinomycetota bacterium
ATCACCGCCACCGCCAGCGCCGCGATCACCGCAATTCGGGCTGGGGTCGTTCCCCGGCTAGCCGGGCCTCTCTCCTCGCCTACGGGTTTGGCAGCCACGGATCGTCGCTTGCTTTCATGGTTCTCCGGTCCCTCCGACCCGGCAGAACGGCTGCAAGATCGTACTTGAGGGGGTACTCGGCAAGCCGCCTGAGAGCAGGGACTTAACTGGAAATCAACGACGAGATTCTCTTTCTAAACGCTCAGTTTCGGAATCGCCCGCTCGAGCGGCTTCGGCAACCACCAGACTCGATCGCCGAGGAGCAGCATCAAGGCCGGCAGGAGGACGATGCGAACGACGGTGGCATCGAGGAGGACGGCGACGGTGAGGCCGACGCCGAGCTGGCTGACGGTGGCGATCGGGGCGCCGGCGAAGGCGATGAAGACGACCATCATGATCGCCGCGGCGCCGGTGATCACGCCGGCGGTGCGGGCGAGGCCGAACTCGACCGCCGCGGCGTTGTCGCCGTGGGCGTCGTAGTGCTCGCGCATGCGGGCGAGGAGGAAGACCGCGTAGTCGATCGAGAGCCCGAAGACGAGGCCGAAGATCATCGTCGCCCCGACCGCGTCGACGTAGTTGTGGCCGCCGAGCGGCCAGTCGTCGGGGACGTTGAAGAGCAGCGTCAGCACCCCGAAGGCGACCGCCACCGTGAGCAGGTTGAGCAGGACCGCGATCGCCGCCAGCAGCAGCGCCCGCAGCACCACCATCAGGACGAGGAAGGTGGCGATCGTGATCGCGATCACCACCCAGGGGATGCGATCGCGGGTGACGCGGCTGTAGTCGTTGAGCTGGGCGGCGCCGCCGGCGACGCCGGTCACCAGGCCCGCCTCCTCGGCGAGCGCGGCGGCTTTCTCGTTCAGCGCTTTGTTGAGGGCGATCGAGCCGTCGGTGTTGAAGCTGTAGTCGGAGATGACCAGCATCGTCGCCGCCTGCCCGCCCCGGTCGAGGTCGATCGCTTCGCTGATCTGCTGCCGCGTCTCCGGCGGCGTCCCGTCGAGCGCCGAGAGCACGAAGTAGCCGGAGTTGAAGAGCCCCGGGGTCGAGCGGGCGACGCGGCCGGCCTGGCGGCGGATCCGCTGGCGGCCGTCGATCACCTGCACGCTCGCTTCTTCCAGCCCGCTTTCCAGCGGCGCGACTTCGTCGGCGCCGGCGGCTAGGCCCTCCTGCAGCGCCTCCGCCCCGTCTCCCAGCTCGTCGAGGCCTTTGACCAGTGCCAGGGTGCCGCCGCTCAGGCGAGAGAGCCCGCCGCCGAGCCTCTCGGCTTCCCTGGCGAGGCGCTCGGCCCCGCCGGTGAGCCTGTTGCTGCCGCCGCGTAGTTTTTCCAGCCCTTCCGTCAGCTGTTCGGACCCGACCACCACTTCTTTCAGCTGGTTCCTGATCGTCAGCAGCCAGAAGTTGACTTCTTTCGCGTCGTCGTAGTTCTCCAGCAGGCGTTCCTGAAGCGCGATCAGCTCAGCCGGAAGCCCGGTGTAGGGCTCGACCTCCGGCGTCTCCGGGGCCGGGTCGTAGGGGGCGCCGGTGACCGGGTCGACCCCGCTCACCGCGGCAAGCGCCCGCCGCACCGCCTCCAGCGTCGCCGCGTATTCGGGATCCGTTTTCCCGACCGTCATCGCCTGCAACCGCGCCAGCGCGGCTTTCAGCTGCTCGTCGGCGACCCGCGCCGGGGCGATCAGTTCCGGCACCTTGAAGTTGGAATCCTCGTTCAGCGACCGCCTCAGGCTGTACGAGCGGGGCAGCGGATTCTGGTTCAGGTTGGGAAGGATCCCGTCGCGCACGCCGAGCTTGATCCCGAGCGCACCGAAGGAGGCTTCTTCCAGCCCTTCCGTCAGCCGCGCCGACCCTTTCGCGAAGCGCTCGAGGGCGTTGACCGCCTGCTCGCTGCCGTCGGTCGCCTGACCGATCCCGTTGGCGATCATCTGCGCCCCCTCGCCCGCGCGGCCGGCACCGAGCGCGAGCAGGCCGGCCCCGTCGCTTGCTTCCGAGATCCCCGCTCGCAACTGCCCGACTCCGTCGGCGGCGACGTTCAGTTCGCGTCCGAGCCGGCCGAGCTGTTTGACCGGGCCGATGTTGCCTTCCGAGGAGAGGACGGCGTTGCCGAGCTCCCGCAGCGGCTCGACCCGTTTCGTCGCCCGGGCCGGCCCGATTACCGTCCTCACCCCCGGCGTCTTCGCCAGCTTGCGCTGGAAGGTGTCGAGCGCGGCGAGGTCCTTGGCGTCGGTGATCGGCCCCTCTCGAGAGACGGCGACCACCTGGAAGGGAGCGTCGAAGCCGGCGCCGATCGAGTCGTCGATCAGTTCGGCGTCTTCGCGGGCGGGGGCGTCCTCGGGCAGCTGCTCGGGGCTCGGGGGGCCCGTCTTCAGCCCGACCGCCGGCACCGCGAGGACCAGCAGCAGCAGCCCGATCAGCCCGGTCGCCACCGCCGGCTTCTTCAGCGCCGCGCCGACCATCACCATCAACCGCGAGCGGCCGCCGGCGGGGGCGGTGGCGCCGAGGCGCCAGCGGTCGACGTTGGGGCCCAGCAGGGTGAGGATCGCCGGCCCGCAGACGACGGCGACGAGGACGCTGAGGATCACCACCATGCAGACCGTCCCCGCCAGCGAGGCCAGCAGCGAGCCCGGGAGGATGAAGAGGGAGACGATCATCGAGAGCAGCAGCGTGCTGCCCGCGAACGCCACCGTCCGCCCCGCGTGGCGGCGGGTCAGCCGCGCCGCGTCGATCGGCGCCGCCCCGCCGGCGAGCTCCTCGCGGAAGCGGGAGACCATCAGCAGCGCGTAGTCGACCCCGAGCGCGAGGCCCATCATCGAGCAGACCGTGACCGCGAAGGCATCGATGTCGAACCAGCCGGTGAAGAAGTAGAGGATCCCGCGCGAGGCGAAGACGGTGACCGCGCCGAAGACGAGCGGGATCGCCGCCGCGATCGGCGAGCGGAAGACGAGCAGGAGGATGATCAGCAGGAACGGCAGCGCGATCAGCTCGCCCCGTTTGCTCGCCTCGAGGTTGTCTTCCTGGATCGCCCGGGAGAGGGTCGCGTAGCCGGTCTGGGTTGCCTCGACCGGCGCCTTGATCTCCTCCTCGAGCACCTCGTTCAAGTGCGGCACCGTCTCGTTGACCGCGGTCCGCGTGTCGACGTGGAAGTCGGCGACGATCAGCGCCCTGTCCGGTTTCGGCCGCAGGCGCTCGACCGAGCCGCGGTCCCAGGGCGAGAGCGTCGTCACCCTCGGGTCCTCGCGCAGCGCCCGGATCAGTTCCGGGCCCTGTTCGTCGATCGCCTTTCCCGGCCCGCGCAGCAGGATCGCGAACGGCGCGGTCTCGCCGAAGTGCTGGCGGAGGATCTCGTTGCCGCGTGAGGATTCGGTCCCGGGGACCTCCAGGGTGGTCGGGTCGAGCCGGTCGTCGGTGCCGGTCCCGATCACCGCGAGGACGGCGAGCAGGACGGCGGCGATCGCCAGCACCGTGCGCGGATAGCGCAGCAGCAATGGCTGGTCCTTGCGCGGCCCTCTCGAGGACCGCCTGCGTTCCCTGCTAATCCGGCTTCCCACGGCTGGTAGTTTGGCGGTACAGCCAACTGGTAGGGAGGATCAGGTGCGGAAGACTTTGTTAAGGGCGCACGTGCTGGCGCTGGTAGGGGTGCTCGTAATCGTCGGTTCTGCGGCGGCAATCGTGCTGCGGGCGGGGAACCTGGTGATCACCACCGACGGCGGCTTCACGCCGACGACCCTGCCCAAAAAGGGCTACGCGCCGATCAAGCTGCACGGCTTCGGCAACATCGAGACCAGCGACGGCACCTATCCGCCGATCCTGGAGACGGTGACGATCTGGTTCGACAAGCACGGCGAAGTCGAGACGCGCGGCCTCCCCGTCTGCACGCCGGGGAAACTGGCAGCGACCACCGTTCCCCAGGCGCGCAAGCTCTGCCCGGGGGCGATCGTCGGCAAGGGCTTCGGCAAGGCGGTCGTCGTCTTCCCCGAAAGCCGGCCGATCCCCGCCTCCTCGGCGATCACCCTCTTCAACGCGCGTCCGAAAGGCCGCAACCCGGTGGTCCTTGCGCACGCCCATCTGAAGGACCCGGTCTCGAGCACGTTCGTCGTCCCGATCGAGATCGAGAAGGTGAACGCGGGTCGCTACGGGTTCAAAACCGAGGCGAAAATCCCGCGGATCGCCGGCGGCTCGGGCATCCCGCTCTACGCGCGGCTGAAAGTCGGGCGCGAATGGAAGTACAAGGGCAAGACGCTGAGCTACGCCAACGCCGGCTGCCCGGACGGGCGCCTACAGGCGAAAGGCGAATTCGAGTTCAAAGACGGCACCTTTCTCCAGGGTTCCGTGTTCAAACGGTGCACGGGGAAGTGATTGATTGAGAAGCGCGTTCCGCAAAGCCATCGCCCTAGCCGCCGTCCTGGCGGTTGCGGCCTGCGCGACGGCCTACGCGCTCACCGCTGAATTCGGACCGATCGTCGTCAGCGCCACCGCCACGGTGCAGCCGCGCGAGCTGCCGAAGAGCGGCGGTGCTCCGATCACGCTCCGCAGCGTCACCCGCGTCAAGACCAAGGACGGCTCGACCCCGCCGGCGCTGCAATCGATCGAGTTCCTGATCGACAAACACGGCCGCGTCAACGGCAAGGCGTTTCCCGTCTGCTCGCCGGCGAAGCTCGAAGGGGCCACCCCCTCGCAGGCCCGCCAGCGCTGCGCCAAGGCGCTCGTCGGCAAAGGCCTCGGCAAAGCGCTGGTGACGATGCCGGGCAAAGCCCCGTTCCGACTCACCTTCCCCCTCTCGTTCTTCAACGCTCCTCCCACCGGGGGCAAGCCGACCCTGATCGCCCACGCCTACGAGACCATCCCGGCGCCGAAGGCGCTGCTGGTCCCGATCGTGATCGAGCGGGTCTCGAGCGGGCGCTACGGCTTCCGGACCAAAGTCGAGATGCCGGAAATCGCCGGCGGCTACGGAATCCCGATCCTCGCCGAAGCCAACGTCGGGACGACCCGCAAGCGCGGCGGAGGGGAGACCGGTTACATCGAGGCCCGCTGCGCCGGCGGCCGACTCCAGGTCGAGGGGAACCTGAACTTTGCCAATGGCGATTCCTTCCCCGCGACGCTGACCTCGCCGTGTCACTTCCCGCGCTGAGAAGAGCTGGCCTGCTCGTTCTGATCGTCGCAGCGGCGACCGTGGGCACTGCGACCGGGGCCCTGGTCGAAGTCGACAACATCGTCCTTCGCGCCGACGGTGGCTTCCAGCCGCAGACGCTGCCGCGCCGCAGCTACGCCCCGATTGAGTTCGAGGGTCGAGTCGACATCGCCGCCAAAACCGGCGGACGTCCTTCGCCGCTGAAGCAGGCGCTGGTCGACTTCGACCGCGACGGGCGACTCAGCGTCGCCGGGCTACCAGCCTGCGCACCCGAATCGATCGCCCAGGTGGGGACGGCCGAAGCGCGCAGCATCTGCCGCGGCGCACTCGTCGGCAAAGGCCGGGTCGAGGCGCTGGTCGCGCTCCCGAGTGGGACGGTGAAAGCCGGTTCGGCGCTGACGATCTTCAACGGCCCGCGCCTTGGCGACCTGCCGACCGCCGTCCTCCACGCCCGCTTCACGGTTCCCGCCACCGAGACCTACGCGATCCTCGTCCCCATCGAACAGCGGCGCGGCGACTTCCGCTACCGGGCGCGACTCGACCTGCCGCCGCTCGCCGGCGGCCTCGGCGCCCTCACCCACATCGACGTCGAGATCGGTCGCCGCTACCGCGCCGGGGGTCGCAACCGCAGCTATGCCTCTGCCCGCTGCAGCGACAACGTCCTCCAGACCCACGGTCGCTTCAGCTTCGAAGACGGCACCGTGATCGACGGCCTCGTCGAAAAATATTGCCACTCCAAATAGGCCGCGGCACCCGACCAGCCGACCTTCCTATACTTGCCCGTCCACGGGCCGTTAGCTCAGTTGGTAGAGCAGGAGACTCTTAATCTCAAGGTCGTAGGTTCGAGCCCTACACGGCCCATCGACTCGCGCGGCGTTTAGCGCTATTCGCTCAGCCCGCCGCCGCCCAGCCCGCCGAACGGGTTTTCCAGGCTTTCCCGTGCGGCGCCGCCCCCTCCGCCGGCCGCATTTTCAGCTTCTTCGGCTTTTTCGGCCTGCGCTTTTTCTTTGAGGAATTTTTCGGCGCTTTTTTCCAGCGGTTTCAGCTGGGTGTCGATGGCTTTGGCTTCGGCTTTGTTGGTGGCGAGTTTTTTCGCTTCCGTTTTGGCTTTGTCCGCCGCCTCGGAATCACCCGTGAAGTAGGTGTAGAAGGCGAGCGTGGTCCAGGCGTTTACCGAAGGCTGCTTCTCGGCGACGATCCGCTGGGCGTCGATCGCAGTCTGGAGCCTGAGGTCGAATTCGGGATAGGTCCGGGAGAATTCCGTCAGCTGGATCATCATCGGCGCGACCAGCAGCGCCAGGCCGGGATCGGGGTCTTTCGTCGCCTCCAGGTAGTCGGACCAGGACTGGTATGCCTGCAGGTACTCCTGCGTCGCCTCGGGCGTGATCACGCGGTTGCCGTTGTCTTCGATGTCGACCAGGTTGTTGCCGGCGTTGATCTGGGCGCGCGTCAGCCGCAGCAGGAGCTCGGAGTTCTGCGGTTCTTTTTTCAGTTTCGCTTCGATCCGTTCGGCTTCCTCTTCGTAGGGCTCGGCCGTGTTGGTCGAGGCGCCGCCGTCGTTGAAGATTTCGGCGATGCTGAAGGGGCCGACGGTGAGGAAGAGGCTCGCGCCCATCAGGATCGCGAGGACCGCGTAGACGACCTTGATCACGTTCCTCCGCCGGCCGCGGAGGTCGAACAGCATTCGGTGCTCTTTGTCGTCTGAAGCCATCTCTCCCTACTCCTGCGTTGAGGGCTCTGCGAGGCCGGCGTTTGCCGGCGGCCGCCCCAGGGCCCGAGCGAGCAGGATACTCAGCTCAAATAGAACAAGCAGCGGGACCATCTCGATCAGCATCGTGATCGGGTCGACTCCGGGCAGGGCGGCGGCGACGATCGCGATCACGAGATAGGCGTAGCGGCGGTTCTCGGTCAGCTGCTCGACCCGGACGATCCCGAGCCGGGTGACGGCGATGATCGCCAGCGGCAGTTGGAACAAGAGGCCGCTGGCGAGCTCCGTCATCGCGAAGAAGCTGTAGTAGTCGCGGGCGCGAAGCTGGATGTTGAACTGGTCGTCGTTGAAGTCGAGCAGGAAGTTGACCGCCGCCGGCATCACCACGAAGTAGGCGAAGGCGATGCCGGCCAGGAAGAGGATCGGGAACATCAGCAGGATCGGCAGGATCACCCGCTTCTCGCTGTCGCTGAAGGCCGGGAGGATGTAGGCGTAGAGCTGCCAGAGAAGGACCGGCAGCGAGAGGACGAGCGCCCCGTACACGGAGACGGTAAGGGTGGTCGTGAACGGCTCGGTCACCCCGAAGGTGATCAGCTGGTCGCGGTCGTCCGGCAGCGGCCCGGCGGCGAGGTCGAGCAGGAGCTGGTTCTGCCAGAAGCAGAGCCCGAGGGCGACGGCGAAGACGAGGATGCAGACGATCAGCCGCGCACGCAACTCGTCCAGGTGCTCGACCAGGGTGAGGCGATCCTCGTGGGAGACCGCCTTGACGCGGCGGGGCACCGTTGCCCTCAGCCGGATTTGTTGCGGAGGACCTCCGCGTCGGCCGGGTCGCCGTGGACCTTCGCCGACTCGGACTCGAGCTGCGCTTTGTCGTCCTCGTCGTCGTTGTCGTGGGCGCCGCTGATCGAGCCTTTGAACTCGCGGATGCCGCGGCCCAGGCTGCGACCGAGCTCCGGCAGGCGTTTCGGCCCGAAGACCAGCAGGGCGATGATGAGGACGATCGCGATCTCTGGAAGTCCGATGTTTCCTGGCATCTCGCTCAATGGTAACGGGGTCGGTAAGCGCCCGGATCACCCTCGCCCGGGTTTCGACCCGATCGGCGTCGGACGACTTCGTCTGAACAGGGCGGGTATAGGGCGGTGGTGACCGCCTCCCGAGAGCTCGAGAACACGGTGGCGCTGGTGACCGGCGCCTCCAGCGGAATCGGGGCGGCGACGGCGCGGACCCTCGCCGCGCAAGGGGCGGCGGTGGCCCTGGTCGCCCGTCGCGCTGAGCGGCTCGAGGAGCTCGGCGGGGAGATCGCCGACGCCGGTGGAACCGCCCTGCCGATCGAGGCGGACGTGAGCGAACGGGAGCAGGCAGAGGCAGCGGTCATCCGCACGGTGGAGGAGCTCGGCCGGCTCGACGTCCTCGTCAACAACGCCGGGGTGATGCTGCTGGGCCCGATCCCGAACGCCCCGGTCGAGGAATGGGAGCGGATGATCGAGGTCAACCTGCTTGGCCTCATGTACATGGCGCGCGCCGCCCTACCCCACCTGCTGGAGGCGGCGGCGAATGAACCGCGCCGGGTCGCCGACCTGGTCAACATCTCCTCGGTCGCGGGACGGATCGCGCGCAAGGGCAGCGGCGTCTACAACGCGACCAAGTTCGGCGTCGGCGCCTTCAGCGAGGGCTTGCGACAGGAGGTGACCAGGCAACACGTCCGCGTCTCGCTGGTCGAGCCCGGGGCGGTGGCGACCGAGCTGCAGGGGCACAACCGGCCGGAGGTGCGGGAACAGATCGAGCAGCGATTCGCCGACATGGACATCCTCCAGGCCGAGGACGTCGCCGACGCGATCGCCTACACGGTGACCCGCCCGCGCCATGTCGCCGTCAACGAGATCCTCGTCCGGCCGACCGAGCAGGAGGGCTAGCTGTAGCGCTCGACGACGCCGTCGGCGACGAGCGACAGCAGTTGCCGTTGCTCGGCTTCGAGGTCGGTCCGGCGCAGCGACTCCTTCGCCCTCGCCACCATCGCCAAGGCCCGGGCCCGCACCCGCTCGAGCGCGCCGGTGGCGGCGATGCGGTCGCAGAGCTCCTCCCCCGTGGCGGCGTCGAGAGCGCGGAGGTCGACCTCGCGGATGCTCGGGTCGCTCTTGGCGGCCTCGATCAGCGGCAGGGTGACGGTGCCGTCGAGCAGGTCGGTGCCGCGCGCCTTGCCGGTCCGCTCCGGCGGGCCGCTGACGTCGAGGACGTCGTCGAGCAGCTGGAAGGCGAGGCCGATGCCGCCGCCGAACTCGCGCAGCCCCTCGTCGTCGTGGCCGAGCAGGCAGGCGCACTCGAAGAGGCGGGCGGTCTTCAGCCGGCAGCGGCTGAGGTAGCGCTCCTCATCGATCCCGAGGTCGAAGGCGTCGCGTCGCTGCGCCAGCTCGCCGCGGGCGAGCGCCACCGAGGCTTCGGCGAGCAGGGCGACCGAGCGCTCGTCCCCCGCCCCGGCGAGCAGGGTGAAGGCGCGGGAGAAGAGGAGGTCGCCGGTGGCGACGGCGCGGTCGCGTCCGGAGGTGGCGGCGACCGTGGGCAGACCGCGGCGCAGCGGCGCGTCGTCGAGGACGTCGTCGTGGACGAGGGTCGCCATGTGGACCAGCTCGATCGCTGCGGCGGCGCGAACCGCGCCGTCACTCCCCTTCGGCCCGGCGCAGAGCAGGACGAGCATCGGCCGCAGTCGCTTGCCTCCGGCCTCCAGCGTCGCCGAAGCATCCTTTCCGAGCGTCTCGCCGTGGCCGGAGACCGCCTCCCGCAGCAGCTGCTCGACCTCACTCAGCCGAGCCGGCAGCCAACGGCTGGAGGCGTCGAGGACCGCCGTCACCGGCGGCGGCACGGAGGAGGGCCGGGTCATCGCGCGGTGGTGGAACTCACCCGCGGACGCCGCTGTGGATCGCGATGATCCCGCCGGCGAGCACGGTGTACCGGATCCGCTCGAAGCCGGCCGCGTCCATCTTCTCGGCCAGGCCGCGGGGGCTGGGGAAGCTGCGGACCGACTCCGGCAGGTAGGAGTAGGCCTCGGGGTTGCTGGAGAAGGTGCCGAGCAGCGG
>JALYWY010000001.1 GCA_030852475.1 Actinomycetota bacterium
CCAGCGCGAGGTCGTCCCACCTGCCGCTCTGGGCGAGCTTGCCGGTGTTGCGGTCGTTCTCCTCCAGGTAGGGGGTGATCCGCAGGAACCAGGTCGGGCGCCGGATCAGCCGCACCTCGTTGTGGCATCGCCAGCAGCGGCCGTCCTCGACCTGGATTGAGGCGAGCGTCGTCTGGCAGGTGTCGCACCAGTCGACGGTGGCGTCGGCCCGGTAGATCAGGTCGCGCTCGAGCAAGGTGAGGAACAGCCACTGAGACCAGCGGTATTGGCCCTCGTCGGAGCTGTAGAAGACGCGGTCGTAGTCGAAGGAGAAGCCGAGGCGTTTCATCTGCCCCAGCATCCGCTCGCCGCACTGGGCCACCCACTCGGCGGGCGGGATCTGGCGCTCGATCGCCGCCAGCTCCGCCGGCAGCCCGAAGGCGTCGAAGCCGAAGCCGAGCAGGACCGCGTCGCCGCGGCCGCGGCGGAAGCGGGCGTAGGCATCGCCGATCGAGTAGTCGCGGACGTGCCCCATGTGCAGGTTGCCCGAGGTGAACGGGCTCGAGGGCTTGACGTAGACGCACTCCTGCCCCTCCCTGGGCCGAGGCGCCTCGAAGTCCCCCCGCTGCTCCCAGGCCTCCTGGCGCGCTGCCTCGATCGCCTGCGGGTCGAAGTTTTTCCTGCTCTCGCTCATCTAGCCCAAGGCTAACCGAGCCGGGAAGGGGTCAGGCGAAGGTCCAGAGCCGGTTGCCGACGAAATTGAAGGGCATCGCGACGGCGACGGCGATCGCCTGGGCGGGAAGCTCGCCGACGAGGCCGGCGGAGAGGAGCAGCTCGAGGACGACGAGGTTGAGGACGAGGGCCGCGAGGCTGACCGTGAAGAAGCGGGCGGCCTGGAAGTGCGCTACCCCGTGCCCGGCGTCGAAGGTCCAGTGCCGGTTCCAGAGGAAGTTGTTGGTGACGGCGACCGCGAAGGCGCCGACCGCGGCGACGAGATGGTGGAGGTCGAAGTAGCCGGCCAGCAAAGCGAAGACGACAAGATTGATCAGGTACCCGGAGCCGCCGACGAGGCCGAATTTCAGCAGCTGCAGCCAATTCGCCGGGTGGCGAGTGGCGCGGCCGATGCGGTATGCCAGTTCGATTGCGGGGGTCATTTCGGAACGCGCAAGGTTAACGAGGCGGTCGGCCTTGGCCTGTAACCCCGTAACCTGCCGGCCGATGCGGGCGAAGAACGCAACTTTCGCCGCGGTGGCACTGGCCGCCGTGGCCCTGGCGCTCGCCCTCATCTTCGGCGGCACCGAAGGCTCCGACGACGCCCAGGCCGAGGAAGCCGTCCCCGGCCAGCCGGCAGTGGAAATCATCTCCCCCCGCAACGGCGCCCGCCAGTCCAGTCGCGCGGTCGTGGTCAAGGTCGAAGTGCAGAACTTCCAGCTGGCGCCCCAACGGTTCGGCGGCGAACCGCAGCTGGGCCAGGGCCACATCCGCTTCAGCCTCAAGCGCGTCCCCGACTGCGTCGACCCGAAGAAACTGCAGGACGCGATCAACAGCCCGGTCGGCAAAGGCCGCCTGGTCGGCGCCTCCTTCGATTACGCGGAGTACGCCGGTCCCAACGGCGTCCTCGCCGAGCAGATCGGCTCGGCCGGCAGCTACTCCCCCGCCACCAGGCCGGAGATCTTCTACCACCACCTCCCGCCCGGCTTCTACCGCCTCGTCGTCACCCTGGCCCAGAACAACGGCATGACCACCCCGTTCAACGACGTCACCAACCTCCAGATCCTCCAACCCCCCGGCCACCGCGCGAAAAAGTGCGAGGAGGGCAAAGTCCCCGCCGCCAGCGCCGCCAAGCGCCTGGAATAGTGCCGCTGTAGGCAATACTTCACTTTGTATAGTGGGTGGGTGCGAACCTACCGCCGCTTGATGGGATTCCTGCGCCCCTACCGGGCGCAGCTGTGGGGTTCGCTGATCTTCGCCTGGGCGGCGATGGGGATGACGGTGCTGATCCCGTGGCTGATCGGCCGCGCGGTCGACTCGATCGTCGACCATGAGAAGACCGACCTACTGCCCCTGGCGCTGGCGATCTTCGCGGCGGGAGTGCTGCGGCTGGGGCTGATCGTGGTGCGGCGAGTGGTCGCCGGCAAGGTCTCGTTGGGGGTCGAGTTCGACCTGCGCCAGACCTTCTACGCCCACCTGCAGCGGCTCGAGCTCGGCTTCTTCGACGGGCAGCAGACCGGGCAGCTGATGTCGCGGGCGACGGTCGACCTGCAGTCGATTCGCTTCTTCCTCGGCTACGGCCTGATCTTCATCACCCAGACCATCCTCACGATCGCGCTGGCGAGCGCGGTGATGTTCGCGATGGACCCCTGGCTGGCGCTGATCGGGTTGGCTCCGGCGCCGCTGATCGTCTACACCGCCTCCCGCTACAACCGGATCAACCGCCCCGCGGTCCAGGAGGTGCAGCAGCGGATCGCCGAGCTGACCGCGGAGGCGGAGGAGAACGTCTCCGGCATCCGCATCGTCAAGGCCTTCGCCCGCGAGGAGCACCAGCTGCGCCGCTTCTCGCGTGCGGTCACCCGCGTCTTCGATCAGAGCATCTACTCGACCAGGCTGCAGGCGTTCTTCTCGCCCCTGATCGGGCTGCTGCCGCAGTTCGGGATCGCGCTGGTGCTGCTGATCGGCGGTCGCCAGGTGATCGACGGCAGCCTCAGCCCCGGCGACTTCACCGCCTTCTACACCTACCTGGTGATGCTGGCGGGGCCGCTGCGGATGCTGGGATCGACGATGGCGATGGCCCAGCGCGCGATTGCCTCCGGCAACCGCCTCTTCGAAGTCCTCGACCGCGAGCCGCGGATCCAGAGCCCGGCGGGAGCGCCGGCGCTGCCCCCCGGCGGCGGCCGGGTCGAGCTGCGCGGGGTGACGCTGCGCTATGAGGGCGCCGAGGAGGTGCCGGCGCTGAGCGAGGTCGGGCTCGAGGTCGAGGCCG
>JALYWY010000003.1 GCA_030852475.1 Actinomycetota bacterium
AGCCAGGACTCCACGCGGCAAGCCTACGACTCGGCCGGCGCAGGTAGGGGCCCGGGCGCCCTCCGCGGGAATTGGGGCGCGCCCCTTCGGGGCAGGCGCCGGTCAGATGCTGCCCGCCTATGGCGGGCATGAAATGAGATTGCATATCGCCGCTTCGCGAACATTCCCGCGGAGGGCGACCGGACCCTTCCCCACACGCACCTCAACTCGCCGAGACCGCAGAAACCCTCCTTCAAGAAGGTTTTTTGCGGTCTCGCGAAAGAGCGTCTGCCGGATCTCGCTTGGAGAGGGACCCTTTACCGCTTCGGTTCGCCCGGGGTACGAGCGCGGAAGAGCTTCACCCTGTAGTCGAGGCCCTTGAGCTTGCGTTCGCCGACGTAGGAGTAGTCGAAGCCGTCGCCGGTGGCGTCCTTGGTGGCCTCGTCGAGGACGACGCTGCCGGGGCGGGCGACGTTGGTGATGCGGCTGGCAAGGTTGACGGCGCGGCCGTAGTAGTCGCCTGACTGCGGCAGGGTGGGGCCGCTGGCGATGCCGGCTCGCAGCCAGGGGAACTGCTGCCCTTCCTGCTCGGCGGCGTGAATCAGTCCCAGCGCGGCGGCGACCATCGGCTCGGGCTCGGGTGAGACGAGCATCACCGCGTCGCCGATCGTCTTCACCAGCCGCACCGGCGGCTCCGCCACCACGCTCGCCATCTCCTCGAGCCGGCCCGCGACCATCCCCAGCTCCTCGGCGGCGATCTCCTCCCCCAGCCGGGTGAACTCGACCATGTCGGCAAAGCAGACGGTGAGCTCGACGGTGCCACCGATGTCCCCGGAGGCGAGGTCGGCGGCGCCGATCACGTCGCGGCGAATCTGTTCAAGTAGATGGGATTGCAGGGCGTAGACGACGGTCGGCCCAGCGAGCGGCAGCATGTACTCGGCGGCGGCGACGAAGCGAAGGGCCAAGTCGCGCTCGGTGTCTCCGGGCTGCGTCAGGGTGCGGATGATCAGCTCCCGGTTGGCTTCGGCGATCCGCGCCGTTCCCATCCCGATCGTCCGCGCCACCTGCAGCATCCCGTCCTCGGGCAGGCCGGCGTCGAGGAAGGCCTTCATCCGGCGGGCGGCTTCGAGATCGGTCTCCGTTCCGATGGGCTGATCGGGGTCGGCCACGGGGATCCCCAGGGCCGAGCGGAAGCGGAGCAGCGTCTCCGGCTCGATTTCCGCGATCTCGGCGATTTCGCGGGTCGTGTAGCGAGGGCCTTCGCCGGCGAGCGCACGCTCCACCGGCAGCAGGGTGAGGCGGCGGGCGGCGACCGCCTCCTTCAGCTCCTCGAGCGAGCAGCCTTCCTCGCTGAGCCGTTCGAGCAAGTCGAGCCTGGCCTCGCGGGCCGCGCCCTCGACGCCCTCGAGCAGCCCCTCCGCCTCGAAATCGATTCCACCGCCCGCCACGCAGTCATTGTGCCCCAGGCGTCGGCGCTCAGGTGTATGCGACCGCCCCGCCACGGCGGGGATCGCCGCCGCCGCTGAGCTCGCCGCTGCGCGGATCCCGCGCCACAGCCTGCACGCCGCCGAAGAAGAGGTTGAGGGAGGGCCAGCGCGCCACCTCCCATCCCCGCTCTTCGAGGCTCGTCAGGGCCTCTGGGTCGACGCCTTTCTCCGCCTGCACGACCCCCTGCTCGAAGTGGAGACGTGGCGCCTCGATCGCCGCCGCTACCGGAAATCCCTGCTCGACTGCCCGCACCACCGTCTGCAGGATCGCGGAGCGGATCCGGTTGGAGCCGGCGCTGCCGACGGCGAGGACCACCTCGCCGTCCCGCAGGACGACCGTCGGCGACATCATCGACGGCACCCGCCGGCCCGGGTCGATGCTGTGGAAGCCGGCCGGGTTGAGGTCCTCCTCGCCGAGCATGTTGTTGAGGATCACCCCGGTCCCGGGCACCAACACTCCCGAGCCCGAGCCGTTGGAGCAGGTGACGCTGGCGGAATTGCCCTCGCCGTCGAGGACGGAGATGTGGGTGGTCGAGCCGAGCAGGTCGGCGGCGGCCAGGTCCAACCCGATCGGGTCGAGGAAGCCCGTCTCCATTCCCTCCTCGTAGAGCGCCTCGGCGAAGGCGAGATCGCGCCGCTCGTTGGCCGCCTCCATCGCCAGCACCAGCTGCTCCGGCCCGCTGTGGGCGCCGAAGCGCTCGAGCAGCCCGAGGCAGTAGGCGATCAGGATGCCGCCGGAGGAGGGCGGCGGGTTGGTCAGCACTTCGGTGCCGCGGAAAGGGGCAGCGATCGGCGCCCGCTCGATCGCTTCGTAGGAGGCAAGATCTCCCGGGCCAAGCGTGCCGCCGTGGCTGACGACGAAATCGCTGAGCCTGGCGGCCACGTCCCCCCGGTAGAACGGCTCGGCCCCTTCGGCGGCAAAGCGTTCCAGCGCCTCGGCCAGTTCGGGAAAGCGGAAGACGTCGCCCTCCCCCAGCCGCCTCCCCAACGGAGCGTAGAGCTCGCGCGTCCCCGGCATGTGTTCGTGGATCGGGGCGAGGATCTCGAGGAGGAACGACTGGCCGCGGTTGACCGGCGATCCCTCGCGTGCGTATCGGACCCCGGGCCCGACCAGGTCGCCCAGCGCCAGCGTCCCGAACCGCTCGAGCGCGTGCGCGAGCCCGGCGGCGGTGCCGGGAACGCCGCAGGACGCCGCCCCGACGTGGAAGGTCTGGGTCGTCTCCGCGTCGAAGCGGAGTGGGATCGGGACGAGCTCGGCGGTCCGCTCGATCCCGTCATGCCCGGGCGCGGCGACGAAGAAATCGATCAGCGTCGTCTCACCCCCGTCGTGGACCATCATGTGGCCGCCGGCGCCGAAGCCGGTCAGCGGGCTCTCCACCGCGAAGGAGGTGAGCACAGCACAGACGGCGGCGTCGACCGCGTTGCCCCCTTCGCGCAGAACGGCGGCGCCGGCCTCTGCGGTCAGCGGATGGCCGGCTGCGACGACCCCTCGCATGAGGGGTTCTTAGCCGGGCAGGAACTCAGGGACGTCGATGCCGAGCTCGCGATCGCCGGAGCGGCCGCGGCGGCCGCTCTCGGCGTCCTTGGTCCGGCGGATCGTCGGCTCGGCGGCGCGGCGCGGCGGCTGCGGCCGGCCGTCGAAGCGGGTGGCGACGACGGTGACCCAGATCTGATCGGAGAGCTCCTCGTCGACGTTGGCGCCGAAGATGATGTTGGCGTCCGGGTGGGCGGCCTCGCCGACCACCTTGGCGGCCTCGGAGACCTCGACCAGCGAGAGGTCGGCGCCGCCGGTGATCGAGAGCAGGATCGAGCGGGCGCCCTCCATCGAGGTCTCCAGCAGCGGCGAGGAGATCGCTTTTTCGGCGGCGAGGACGGCGCGGTCGTCGCCGTAGGCCATGCCGATCCCGAGCAGCGCCCGGCCGGCTTCGGACATGATCGTCCGCACGTCGGCGAAGTCGAGGTTGATCACCGCGGGCAGGGTCACTAGGTCGGAGATGCCCTGGACGCCCTGGCGGAGAACGTCGTCGGCAACCTTGAAGGCCTCGACCATCGAGGTCTGCTGGTCGAGCACATCGAGCAGGCGGTCGTTGGGGACGACAATCAGGGTGTCGACCTCGGCGGCGAGTTCGTCGATTCCTTTATCCGCCTGGTTGGCGCGGCGGCTGCCCTCGAAGCTGAACGGCTTGGTGACGATGCCGACGGTC